>NZ_JASCPK010000002.1:0-219187 GCF_029959385.1 Pseudomonas sp. PS01303 | reverse complement strand
TAAAAACACAGATCAAAAGATCGCAGCGTGCCGCAGCTCCTACAGGAACTCTGTAAAAAGTCGTCCATGAGCCGCTCGTGCAATGCGGCGGCTCCCGCGTAAATCCAAGGCTATTAGCGTTTCAACTGACGCCCATCTTTATTGGCCATTGGCCGAGCCACATGCCTACGCGATAGGCTCCAAACGTAAGAAATGCAGCGCCTCTGAATCCAAAAAAACAACAAAAAGAAGCCCTCATATGCTCAGTTTGCCTTGGTGTTCTCTGCCGTTTCCGTTCGGGTTCAGATTTGCCTCGCCAGCGTGCCAAGGTGCGTTCCGGTGATGGGCCGCGCACTCGGCAACCTGTCGGTTGGCAGCAAACTGTGGCTGGGTTTTGGCTTGGTGTTGTTGTCGACATTAGCCGTAGCCGCGACTGCGTTTTACGCCTTCAACGTATTCGAAACCCGCGCCAGGAAGATGAACGACGTCGCCGCCGTTGAGTCGTTGATTCTGCAAGCGCAGGTCGCGGTCAAGGCGTTCGGCCTGAACCTGGCCGAGGACGAAGCTAATAAGGTCGCCCGGCTTACCGCCGAGCTGGTGGCGTTGCTGGAAAAATCGCAAATGGACAGCGGGCAGGGCGCCTCCAAAGAAGCCACCCACGATTATCTCGCCCAGTTCGAACGGTATGCCCAGGCGCAGCGCGATGCCCGCGAGGCTCGCCTGCGCATGCAGCAACTGGCGCAAGTGGTGGGCGAGCGTTTCACCGTGGTAATGCTCGATCAACTCGACGCGGTCAACTTGCTGGCCTCGCGAACTCAGCCGGCGGACGCGGTACGCATGCTGCAACTGGAGCAAGCCTCCACGCTGCGCGACAAATTGGCGAACCTGCGTGACAGCGAACTCTATTTCACTCTGCAAGGCAGCACCGAAGAGCGTAACGCCTGGGAAGCGCGTGTCATTGAACTGCGCTCTTACATGGAAAACCTCGAACTGCGCCTCGAAGGCACCGAGCGCGAATCGCTGACCCAGGCTCGTACAGCGCTGGATGAATACCGCGCCGCGTTCAATGGTTACGCCGCAAGCCGTGAGCAAACGAGCGACAGCCAGGTGGCCATGAACGGCGCAGCTGACAAAGTCAGTCAATTGCTCCGCGAAGTTCGCGCCACACAGGTTCAAGCCTCGCAGGCAATGGGTCAGCGGGTATCGCGGTTGCTGGCGGGGATGGTGCTGTTGGCGCTCGCCCTTGGCATCGGCGCGAGTCTGTTGATTCGTCACTTGATTCTGCAACCGCTGCGCCAAGCGGTTGAACTGACTCGCCGTGTAGCGTCAGGCGATCTCAGCGCCCATATCGATGCCGCAGGACGCCGTGATGAGCTGGGCCAGTTGCTCGGCAGCGTCGGCGTCATGCTGGAAAGTTTACGCGGGCTGATTGGTCGGATTGGCCAAGGCGTCGGGCAGTTGAACCACGCCGCCGACAGTCTGGTGCAGGTCACCGAGCGCACGCGTCAAGGCGTCGAATCGCAGCGTGAAGAAACCGAACTGGCGGCCACCGCGATGCAACAGATGGCCGCAACGGCCCAAGACGTTACGCGCAATGCCAGCCAGACCCGCCACGCCGTCGAACAGGCCAATGATCAAGCGCGCAAAGGCGAAGCACTGGTGCATCAGGCGACCAGCAAGATCGGTCACCTGGCCGTAGAAATGAGCGGCTGTTCCGACGCCATGGGTTCGTTGCTCAACGAGAGCGCAGCGATCGGCAAGGTACTCAACGTGATCAGTGCCCTTGCCGGGCAGACCAATCTGCTCGCCCTGAATGCGGCGATTGAAGCGGCACGGGCCGGCGAAAACGGTCGAGGTTTTGCCGTGGTCGCCGACGAGGTACGTAACCTGGCCCGGCGCACGCAAACCTCCACTGACGACATCGCCGCAATCATTCAACAGTTGCGAATCGTCGCTGAACACGCTGCCAGCCGGTTGCAGGGCAGTCAAGTGCTGACCGGCGAAAGCGTGGTACTCGCCGCACAAGCGTCACAAGCGCTGCAGGAAATTGCGGCGGCGGTGTCGACCGTCGAACAGATGAGTCAGCAGATCGCGGCGGCGGCCGAACAGCAGAGCGCCGTGGCAGAACAGGTTGGCGAAAGCATGCAACGAGTACGTGCAGTGTCTGAGCAAAGCACTGCTGCGAGCGGCTTGCTCGACGCCTCGGTGCGCGGCCTGGAACAGGTGAGCGGCGCGCTCAACGCAGCCGTTGGTGGTTTTCGCACGGTGTCTTGAAACAGGTTCATTTGCAGTTATGAGGCTGAGTACGGCGGCACGTTCTGTCGGTTCATCTCTAAGCAAACAACAACAAGAGTGGAGGCAGATATGAGTTCGCTAAATGAAAATTCGATCCCTGGGTCGTTGGCTTCACTGGATAGCGACCGGGATGAAACGCAGGAGTGGCTTGAGTCGCTGGAAGCCGTCGTACGCGATGGCGGCTCCGAGCGCGGCCAGTTTCTGCTGAAACAGTTAGAGCAACACGCAAGAGCACTTGGCATCACCTCGCATGTGCACCCGTACTCGGCGTATCGGAACACAATTCCGATTGAACGGCAGGGTCCCTACCCAGGGGACCTTGCTGTCGAGGAACGGATCACGTCGATCATTCGCTGGAATGCATTGGCCATGGTGGTGCGCGCCAATCAGGCTTACGGGGATCTGGGTGGGCATATCGCAAGTTATGCGTCTGCCGCAGAAATCTTCGAGGTCGGTTTCAACCATTTCTTCCGTGCCCGCGACGAAAGTCACGGCGGCGATCTGGTGTTTTATCAGCCGCACTCGGCGCCGGGTGTCTACGCCCGGGCGTTCCTGGAGGGCAGGCTATCCGAGGAACAACTGGCCAACTATCGCCAGGAAGTCGGCGGCTACGGCTTGAGTTCCTACCCACACCCTTGGTTGATGCCGGACTTCTGGCAGTTCCCGACCGGCTCGATGGGTATTGGTCCGATCAGTGCGGTTTATCAAGCGCGCTACATGCGCTACCTCGAACACCGCAACTTGGCCGAAACCGCCGACCGTCATGTGTGGGGCGTGTTTGGTGACGGTGAAATGGACGAACCCGAATCGATCGCCGGGCTCACGCTCGCGGCGCGGGAAAAACTCGACAACCTGACCTTTATCGTCAACTGCAACTTGCAGCGTCTGGACGGCCCGGTGCGTGGCAACGGTCAAGTCATTCAAGAACTCGAAGCGTTGTTCACCGGCGCCGGCTGGAATGTGGTCAAAGTCATTTGGGGCTCGGACTGGGATCCGTTGTTTTCGCGGGACACCAACAACGCCTTGCTGCAACGTTTTGCCCAAACCGTCGACGGTCAATATCAGACGCTGGGTTCGAAGGACGGCGCCTACAACCTGCTGCACTTTTTCCAGCAGGATCCAGAGATCAAAGAATTGGTCTCGCACATGTCCGATGCCGAAATCGATGCGTTGAAGCGTGGCGGTCACGATTTCCGAAAGTTGCATGCAGCGTTCGCCGCAGCCAAAGCGCATAAGGGCCGGCCAACCGTGATCCTTGCCAAAACCAAAAAAGGTTACGGCATGGGCGGCGCCGGCGAATCGCGGATGACCTCGCACCAGGCCAAGAAGCTCGATATCGATGCGCTGAAGGCTTTCCGTGACCGTTTCGCGCTGCCACTCTCGGACGATGACGTCGCGCAACTGCGCTTCTATCGCCCGGCCGAAGACAGCCAGGAAATGCGTTATCTGCGTGAGCGCCGAACTTCGCTAGGCGGCTACATGCCGGCGCGGCAGAAGGGTTGCGAGCACGTCGCCATCCCGGCGTTGGCTGACTACGCACGTTTCGCTTTTGAAGCTGACGGCAAGGAAATGTCCACCACCATGGCCGTGGTGCGCATGCTTGGCGGTTTGCTCAAAGACAAAGAACTCGGGCCGCGCGTTGTTCCGATCGTCGCCGATGAAGCGCGTACCTTTGGCATGGCCAACCTGTTCCGTCAGATCGGTATCTACTCACCGCTCGGGCAACTGTACGAGCCAGAAGATGCCGGTTCGATGCTGTACTACCGCGAAGCCCGTGACGGCCAGCTGTTGGAGGAGGGCATCACCGAAGCTGGTGCATTGTCTTCGTGGGTCGCTGCCGCGACGTCTTACAGCGCGCACGGCAAACCAATGCTGCCGTTCTACATCTACTACTCGATGTTCGGTTTCCAGCGGGTCGGGGACTTGATTTGGGCCGCGGCCGACCAACGCGCACGTGGTTTCTTGCTCGGCGCCACCGCCGGACGCACGACGCTGGGCGGGGAAGGGCTGCAACACCAGGACGGTAGCAGCCATGTGGTGGCCGCCACCGTTCCCAACTGCCGCGCCTACGACCCGGCGTTCGCGGGTGAGCTTGCGGTGATTGTCGACCATGGCATGCGCCAGATGATGGAACGCGATGTCGATGAGTTCTATTACATCACCGTGATGAACGAGAACTACGCCCAGCCTTCTTTGCCCTCCGGTGTGGAAGATCAAATCATTCGCGGCATGTATCGCTACGCCGTGACACATGCACCTGCGTCGCGTGGAACCGTGCGGCTGCTGGGTTCCGGCACGATTCTGCGCGAAGTCATCGCGGCATCTGAACTGTTGGCAGCTGACTGGCAGGTGTCGAGCGAGGTCTTCAGCGTCACCAGTTTCAGCGAACTGGCACGAGAAGCGCGGGAAGTGGAGCGACGTAATCGTCTGAATCCAACTGAGCCTGAGCAAGTCAGCCATCTGTGCGCCTCGCTGGCAGGCAACGCGCCGGTGATTGTCGCCTCCGACTATGTGCGCGCCTGGCCGCAACTGATCGCCAGTTACGTCGATGCACGCTTCATTGCCCTGGGCACCGACGGCTTTGGTCGCAGCGATACCCGGGCTGCGTTGCGCAGCTTCTTCGAAGTCGATCGCCATCAAGTGGCGCTGGCTGCACTGGACGGTCTGGTGCGTGACGGCAGCTTGCCGCGTCAGGTGCTGGCCGAGGCCATTGAACGCTATGGCCTGAAAGGTGATAGCCCGGCGCCGTGGACACGCTAAGCGGTTTTCTCTTCGCACGCGCTCAATGAGCGCTCCCTCCGTTGCGTGAGTGCGCAACGGATCTATTTCTGGGCGACGGTACGTCATGAGTGAAATCAGAGAAATTCATGTCCCTGACATTGGGGACTTCAAAGACCTGCCCGTGATCGAGGTATTGGTCAAACCGGGCGATAAAGTAGCGTTCGATGACCCACTGCTGACGCTGGAGTCGGACAAGGCCTCGATGGACGTGCCGAGCCCAGGCGCCGGCACCGTTGTGGCGGTGACGATCAAGGAAGGCGATCGCGTTTCCAAGGGCAGTTCGATCCTCACGTTGCAGATGGCGATTGATGAAGCGCCTGTTGCGCAACCGCTGGTCATTAGCCCGGTCGCGGCCGAACCCATCGCCTACGTTACTCCGCAGCCAGCCGTCGCCAAAGCGCCTGCGCCAGTGGTGAGTATTTCTGGGCCGAAACCCCACGCCAGCCCTTCGGTACGCAGCTATGCGCGAAAACTGGGCGTGGATGTCAGCCGCGCAATTGCCACCGGCAAGGGCGGGCGACTGCTTCGTGAAGATATCGAACGTTTCGTCAAAGACGCTCTGCTGCGTCTGGACAGTTCCGCGCCGCGTGCCGATCAATCCGGTGGGCTCAATCTGCTGCCGTGGCCGGACATCGACTTTGCCAAATTCGGCACGGTCGAGAAGGTCGCGATGTCGCGTATCAAAAAGATCTCCGGCGCAAATCTCGCGCGCAACTGGGTGATGATCCCCCACGTCACCAACAACGAAGAAGTCGATATTACCGAGCTGGAAGCATTTCGCGTGCAGCTCAATCTGGAAGGCGGCAAGGACGCGATCAAATACACCATGCTCGCGTTTTTGATCAAGGCCGCGGTCGCCACCTTGAATGCCTTCCCGTCGTTCAACAGTTCGCTGGGCAACGAAGACGGCGCGCCGATCCTGATTCTCAAGCAGTACTTCCACATCGGTTTCGCCGCTGACACGCCGAACGGTCTGGTGGTGCCGGTCATTCGCGATGCTGACAAAAAGGGCATCGGCCAAATCGCCACGGAATGCGCCGAACTGGCGCGAAAAGCTCGGGACGGCAAGTTGGGGCCCGCCGACATGAGCGGCGGCACCTTCACCGTTTCCAGCCTGGGCGGCATTGGCGGCACCGGTTTTACGCCGATTATCAATGCGCCGGAAGTGGCAATCCTCGGCGTCACTCGCGCGCAAATCAGACCGGTGTGGGATGGCAACGCCTTCGCGCCGCGGCTGATTTTGCCCATGGCGTTGTCATGGGATCACCGCGTCGTCGATGGCGCGGCGGCGGCACGTTTCCTTCAGCACCTGGCGGCTCTGTTGGCAGATTTCCGTCGAATTACGCTGTGAGGGAATGCCCATGAGTCAGCTTATTGAAGTGAAGATGCCCGGCATCGGCGATGCCGCTGCCATGCCGGTGATTGAAATACTGGTCAAGATTGGCGATGTGGTGGCCGTCGATGACCCGCTCTGCACGCTGGAGTCCGACAAGGCGACCATGGATGTACCGTCTTCTGCCGCCGGTGTGGTCAAGGAAATTAGAGTCAAGGTTGGCGAGAAGGTCGGTGAAGGCGCGGTGTTGTTGACGCTGGAATCGAATGGGTCGGCGATTCAGCCAACGCCAACAACAGCAGCGGCCGCAACCGCCAGCGGCACAGAGCTGCAGTGCGACGTGCTGGTGCTCGGCGGCGGTCCCGGCGGTTACTCCGCCGCGTTCCGCTCGGCCGATCTGGGCCGGAAAACCATCATTGTCGAGCGCTACGCCTCATTGGGCGGCGTGTGCCTGAACGTCGGTTGCATCCCTTCCAAAGCGCTGCTGCATATCGCTTCGGTCATGGAGGAAGTCCCGCATCTAGCGTCACTGGGCATCGACTTCGGTGCCCAAAAGGTCGATATCGACAAGTTACGCGCGCACAAAGATTCGGTGGTCAACAAGCTCACGGGCGGCCTTGCCGGCATGGCTAAGGGGCGCAAAGTCGAGGTCGTGCGCGGCGTTGGCCGATTCCTCGATCCGCAGCGCATCGAGGTCGCTCTGTGTTCCGGCTCCGGGCAGGAGCAGACGGGCGAGAAACAGGTAATTCGCTTCAAACAATGCGTAATTGCCGCCGGCAGTCAGGCCGTGAAGTTGCCGTTTATGCCCCAGGATCCGCGCATCGTTGACTCAACCGGTGCTCTGGAACTCAGGTCTGTGCCTAAACGCATGTTGGTGGTCGGCGGTGGGATTATCGGCCTGGAAATGGCCACGGTTTATTCGGCCCTGGGCGCACGTATCGATGTGGTCGAGATGCTGGACGGCTTGATGCAAGGCCCGGATCGCGACCTGGTCAAGGTCTGGGAAAAGCACAACAGCCATCGTTTCGATCACCTGATGTTGAACACGCGCACGCTGAAAGCCGAGGCAAGCGAGCAGGGCATCTGGGTGACCTTCGAGGGTGAAAAAGCACCCGCAGAACCGCAGTGCTACGACCTGGTGTTGGTCGCGGTCGGGCGCAAACCCAATGGCAACCAGCTCGATGCCGACAAGGCCGGCGTCAATATCAATGAGCGCGGTTTCATCCCCGTCGATAAGCAACTGCGCACCAACGTGCCGCATATCTTCGCGATTGGCGACATCGTCGGCCAACCGATGCTGGCCCACAAAGCCGTTCACGAGGGCCATGTCGCCGCTGAAGTCGCGGCAGGCGAAGCCTTGAACAATGCCGAACTGGCCCGCAGCCGCTTTGATGCGTTGCAAATTCCCGGCGTGGCCTACACCAATCCCGAAGTGGCTTGGGCCGGCCTGACCCAGCAAGAAGCCAAAGACCAAGGCATCAAGGTCGAGACGGCGGTTTTCCCATGGGCGGCATCTGGCCGTGCCATTGCCAATGGTCGCGATGAAGGCTTCTCCAAGCTGCTGTTCGACGCACACACCCATCGCGTGGTCGGCGGCGGCATCGTCGGTACCGGTGCGGGTGATCTGATCAGCGAGGTGTGCCTCGCTATCGAAATGGGCGCCAACGCCGAGGACATCGGCAAAACCATCCACCCGCATCCGACATTGGGTGAAACCGTGGGGATGGCGGCAGAGGTTGCCCACGGCAGCTGCACCGACTTGCCGGCGGCACGGCGTAAAGAGGCGTGAAGGAGATGACCATGAATGCCTGTAATGAGGCGACTCTCGCGGACTTGAGCGATTGGGTGGGCCGCGAGGAACTGCGTAGCGATCGTATCGATCAACGCACTGCGCAAGCTCTGGCAGCGACGCTCGACCTCGATTCCGACACCCTGCAGGAAGGCTGTGAATTGCCGCCCTTGTGGCACTGGGTGTACTTCTCGCCAAATGCCCGACACAGCGAAATCGGCGTCGACGGCCATCCGCAACGCGGCGGTTTCCTGCCGCCAGTGAACCTGCCCAACCGTATGTGGGCGGGCGGACGCTTGAGCTTCGAGCAGCCGCTGCGCGTCGGGGAAGCCGTCACCAGGGTTTCGCGCATCCTGCGCTGCGAACGCAAATCCGGGCGCAATGGCGAGCTGCTGTTTGTCACCGTCGAACACAAAATTTCTGGTGAAAGTGGTGTGTGCGTGGTGGAGGAACAGGACATTGTCTACCGCCAACCAGCGCCTGCAGGAGCGCCCCTTGCCGGCGAAGCGACGGAGCGCCAAGGCGAATTCCGACGACTGATTAATCCCGACCCGGTGTTGCTGTTCCGTTATTCGGCACTGACGTTCAACGGCCATCGCATTCACTACGACAAGCCCTACGCCACGCTGGAAGAAGGCTATCCGGGCCTCATCGTGCAGGGCCCGCTGGCCGCGACATTGCTGCTCGAAGCCTTTCGCGCGGCGCACCCGAACAAGCGTATACGACGCTTCGCTTTCCGCGCGATCGGCCCGCTGTTCGATACGGCGGACTTTGCAGTGTGCGGACAGCTCACCGGCCCGGGCAGCGCCGATCTTTGGACTGACTGCAACAGGCGCTCGACGATGAAAGCTGAAGTCACGTTCGACTGACACCCAAGCGTTTTCAAAAAAGGTGCCGCTGTGCAGGAGCGCCAAGAGCACTGCTGCGCCGCGATCACCACAAACAAGACAGGAAACCGACATGACCATGCTCTACGCCCCCGATGAACACCAGGAAATCCGCGACGCCGTCCGTGCCTTGTGCAGTGAGTTTCCAGACGAATACCACCGCAAGATCGACGAGCAGCGGGCCTACCCTGAGGCCTTTGTTGATGCACTGATCAGCGCGGGCTGGCTCTCGGCGATGATCCCGGAAGAATACGGCGGCTCGGGACTGGGGTTGACCGAGGCGTCGGTGATCATGGAAGAGATCAATCGTTCCGGCGGCAACTCCGGCGCAGTCCATGGGCAGATGTACAACATGAGCACGCTGCTGCGTAACGGCAGCACCGCGCAGAAAGAAAAATACCTGCCAAAGATTGCCGCCGGCGAGTTGCGCATCCAGTCGATGGCGGTCACCGAGCCAACCACGGGAACAGACACCACCAAGATCAAAACCAACGCCGTGAAGAAAGACGGCCGCTACGTGGTCAACGGGCAAAAAGTCTGGATCTCGCGGGTACAGCACTCGGATCTGATGATCCTGCTCGCACGCACCACGCCGCTGACCGAGGTGAAGCGCAAGTCTGAAGGCATGTCGATTTTCATCGTCGACCTCAAAGACGCCATCGGCAAGGGCCTCACCGTGCAGCCAATCCCCAACATGGTCAATCACGAGACCAACGAGCTGTTCTTCGACAGCCTGGAGATCCCTGAGGAAAACCTGATTGGCGAGGAGGGCAAGGGCTTCAAATATATCCTCGATGGGCTTAACGCCGAGCGTACGTTGATCGCTGCCGAATGCATCGGTGACGGTTACTGGTTCATGGAGCGCGCCGTCAAATACGCCAACGAACGCGTGGTGTTCGACCGTCCCATCGGGCAGAACCAGGGCGTGCAATTCCCGATTGCCGACTCTTTCATCGAGATCGAGGCCGCCAACCTGATGCGTTTCAAGGCCTGCCAGCTATTCGACGCGCACCAACCCTGTGGCGCCCAGGCCAACATGGCCAAGTACCTCGCCGCCAAGGCCTCGTGGGAAGCCGCCAACGTGTGTCTGCAAACCCACGGCGGTTTCGGCTTCGCCAATGAATACGACATTGAGCGCAAGTTCCGCGAGACCCGGCTGTACCAGGTCGCGCCGATCTCGACCAACCTGATCTATTCCTACGTCGCCGAGCACTTGCTCGGGCTGCCGCGTTCTTTCTGAGGACTCCGTTATGGCATCTACCCAACCGGTACTTGCGCTAGAAGGGATCACGGTGGTCTCGCTCGAGCACGCCATCGCAGCACCTTTGGCCACGCGTCATCTGGCTGATCAGGGCGCACGGGTGATCAAGGTCGAGCGTCCGGGCAGCGGCGATTTTGCCCGTGCCTATGACGCGCGTGTCGATGGGCTGGCCTCGCATTTTGTCTGGGTCAATCGCTCGAAAGAGAGTCTTGCGCTCGACCTGAAACAACCCGAGGCACAGGAGGTTCTGATGAAGCTTCTGGCCGAAGCCGATGTGCTGGTGCAAAACCTTGCACCGGGCGCGGCTGGCCGATTGGGGCTTTCGTACGAAGCACTGGCTGCGAAAAACCCGAAGCTGATCGTCTGTGACATTTCGGGATACGGTGAGGGCGGCCCGTACACCGAGAAAAAGGCTTACGACTTGCTGATTCAGAGCGAGGCCGGCTTCTTGTCGATCACCGGCACACCAGAAGAACAGGTCAAGGCCGGCATTTCCATCGCCGACATTGCGGCAGGCATGTACGCCTACACCAATATCCTTGCGGCGCTGATCGAGCGCGGCAAAACCGGCCGTGGCCGGCGCATCGAGATCGCAATGATTGATGCGATGGTCGAGTGGATGGGCTTCCCGATGTACTACGCCTACGAAGGGCAGGAGCCACCGCGCCGTACGGGTGCTTCGCACGCGACGATTTACCCTTACGGGCCGTTCCGCGCCGGCGATGGCCGTACCGTCATGCTCGGCCTGCAGAACGAACGCGAATGGGCGGTGTTCTGCGAAAAGTTGTTGGGTGACGCAGTACTCGCCACGGATGCGCGGTTTGCCAGCAATGCGCTGCGCACTGCCAACCGCGAAGTCTTGAGCAAATTGATCGAGCACAACTTTGCCAGTCTCAGCGCTGATGATGTAATGGCTCGCCTCGATGCCGCTGACATCGCCAATGCCAACGTCAGCACCATGAACGACATCTGGAACCATCCGCAACTCGCCGCGCGTCAGCGCTGGACTACCGTGAACACGCCCGCAGGCCCGATACCTGCACTGCAACCACCGGGCATGGGCGGTGAGCATCCCGCGCGCATGGGCCCGGTGCCGGCACTCGGGGAACATACCGCGGCGATTCTTCGTGAACTGGGTTACGCCGACCGTGCCGATGAACTGCATGACAGGACGGTGGTGTGATGGCGATTCGACAATTGAATCTGGCGCGGGCACGCACCTTTCTATTCGTGCCCGCAAACCGTCCGGAACGCATTGGTAAAGCGCTAGCCAGCGGCACCGACATCGTCGTGGTCGATCTTGAAGATGCGGTGGCACCGGTCGACAAACCGGCGGCGCGTCTGGCCTTGCTGGCCTGGCTGGATGAGCATCCCGATGAGCGCGTGACGGTGCGCATCAATGCCGCCGACACGCTGTGGCATGAGCATGATCTGGCCGCCTGCCGTCACACCGGCATCGCTGCGGTGATGCTGCCAAAAGCCGACAACGCGGCGCAGGTGCAGCATGCCCATCATGTCACCGGCAAACCGCAGTTGTGCATCATCGAGACCGTGCAAGGCATTGACGCCTTGGCCCATATCGCCGGCGCACCGGGTTGCGCGCGGTTAATGTTCGGCAAGCTGGATCTGGCCGTCGAACTCGATCTGATTCCCGACGAATCAGACCCTGAAGAACTGGTGTTTCTGCCTTGGCGCGCAATGCTCGTGCTTGCGAGTAAACGGGCGCGATTGCCGGCGCCGGTCGATGGCGTGTTCACCGCCATCGGTGATCAATCAGGCTTGGCCCGCTACGCCGCGCGTGCGCGGCGACACGGGTTCAGTGGCCAGTTGTTGATTCATCCCAGCCAGGTCACCGAAGCCGCGGTGGCCTTCACGCCCTCGGCGCAGGACATCGAATGGGCGCAAGCCGTATGCCAGCTCGGTGACGCCGCCGGCGGCGGGGTGGTGGTGCTCGACGGCCGGATGATCGATGCCCCGGTGATCGCGCGGGCGCGGAACATTCTTGCCTTGGCGGCGGAGTTTGGCCTCGCTACCTGAAGCGTCGTTCTTTTCTATTTCGGAACAACTCTTCGGCCCATTCACAAATTCTTAAAAGCGGCCCATCTCAATACTATCGAGGTGTGGCAACCGCAGCCGAATTCGCCTTGCGCCGGGTAGTCCCGCCGCAGGCCAAACGTTTCAAATGCAGGAGCATGACCCATGGAAAATAACGCAAACAAAAAACCGATGGCCATGAGTGGAGCCCGCAACGGAGTACGCAACGGGGCCGATTACATCGCCTCGCTGCAAGACGGTCGCTCCGTGTGGATTGATGGCGAGCGCATCAAGGACGTGACGGTGGATCGCCGTTTCCGTGGCGCGATTCAATCCATCGCTGATCTGTATGACATCCAGTGCGATCCAGCCTTGCAGGACAAGATGACCTTCGAATCACCGACCTCAGGTGCGCGTGTTGGTCGCTCGTTCATGCTGCCGCGTTCGGCTGACGATCTGCGTCTGCGCCGGGAAATGATGAAGACCTGGATGGACGCGGTCGGCGGCATGATGGGCCGCACACCGGACTTCCTTAACGTCATGGTCAGCGCGCATGCCTCGGCGCACGAACTGTTCGCTGCCGGCGGTGAGCAATTCGGTCAGAACATTCTCAAATACCATGAGTTCATCCGCGAAAACGATCTCGCGCTGACGCACTCGCTGGTATCGCCGGACATCGACAAGCGCCTGCAAATGTTCGAGCAGCCGGGTGACATGGTCATGCGCGTGGTGCGCGAATCCGATGCCGGCATCTACGTGTCCGGCGCACGCTCGGTGGCCACCCTCGGCCCGTTGGCCAACGAAGTGCTGATCATGCCGGCGGCGGCGAAATTCCCGCTGGTGGCGGATGCCGAAGCCTACGCGGTGGGTTTCGCAGCACCGATCGACACCCCCGGGATGAAGATGATTTGCCGTCCTTCGCTGCCAGCGAAGGGCCGGTTCGCTAACGACCCGCTGACCGGGCGCATGGACGAAATGGACGCCGTGCTGTGGTTCGAAGAGGCGTTTATCCCGTGGGAACGGGTGTTCATGTATCGCAGCATCAAAGCGGTTGAATCGGCGATGAAGTCGCCTTCCGGCCCGCACGGTTCGCACCAGTCCGCCACGCGCTCACTGGCGAAGATGGAGTTCCTGCTGGGCATCGCCTACAACCTGACCGAAGTGAACCACAGCCGTTTCCCCAACGTCATGGTGCAACTGTCGGAACTGGTCGCTTACGTCGAAACCCTGCGCGCGATGATTCGCGTCGCTGAAATCGACTGCGTGCCGGGCCCCGGCGGCACCGTCGTGCCGTACGAGCAACCGCTGAATGTGGTGCGCGCGCAATACCCGGCGATGCATGCGCGAGCGCTGGAAATCCTGCAATTGTTGGGTGCTGGCAACGTGGTGGTCGCGCCAACGGTCGAGGATCTCTACAGCGAAAACGGCCCGGCCATCGAACGTTATTGCGCTGGGGCCGATATCCCCGCCGAACGCAAAATGCAGCTGTTGCGGCTGGCCTGGGACGCGTCCTGCTCATCGTTCGCGGGACGCCAGAACCTGTACGAAAAGTTTTTTTCGGGCGATCCATGGCGCAACGCGCAAATGCGTGGCGAACGTTATCCCGGTGCGCGCGAGGCGCAAGACCGTGTGTGGGCGTTCCTTGATCGCAATAGCGAATGGGATCAGCGCATCAACGGCCAATAAGCGAAAGCTTCCGCAGCGGTCTTGATAGCCACGCTGCGGCGGCTGACTAAAACAATAATGTGCGGAGTTTTGTATGCCTCGTATCCAGCTGCCCACCCCCGACGACGAACCCGAAGCCTTTGCCCTGCTGCGCGCCAAGCGTGGCCACGCGCCGAATGCGCAGATCTTTCGCACTCTGGCGACTTGCCCGGAGATTCTCGAGGTTTTCATTCCCATGGCCGACGCGGTGCGCAACGGCTGTGGCATTGATCCGAAATTGCGTGAGATGGCCATCGTTATGGCGTGCCAGACCATGGGCACCCATTACGAACACGATCCGCATTGGAATCGAGCCCTCAAGGAAGGCGTGCTAAAGGAACAGATGCAAGCGCTGTGGGATTTTGAAAAGAGCGCGCTGTTCTCCGATCTGGAGAAGGCCGTACTGCGCCTGGCCCGGGACGCAACCCGCGCACCGGCGCAGGTCAGCGACAAGGTCTGGGAGGACGTTTACCACGGCCTCGGGCAAAAGCAGAGCGTGGCGCTGCTGTTCAATATTGGTTGGTACAACATGACCGGTCGGTTGACTGGCCCCCTCGAGTTGAGCAACGAGGCCGATTTCACTCGGCTCTGAAAAGACATCAGGAGAATTAACATGCCATTGCCAACACCGGTCTATTACCCGCCGTTCAATATCACCCGCTCAAGTCACGCCGTCATTACTTCGCGTGACCTGGAAGCCAGTCGCGATTTTTACGAGCAGGTCATTGGCCTGGTACTGACCGAACGCGATGCCGACACCCTGTATTTCCGCGGTCTGGAAGAGGTTTGCCACCACAGTCTGGTGATCAAGCGCCACGACGGCGAGCATTCTGCCGAAGCGATCGGCTTCCGGGTGTACACCGAAGAAGAGCTGGACAAGGCCGCGCATTTCTATAAGTCCAAAGGCCTGCCGGCACGCTGGATCGAAGTGCCGCATCAGGGCCGCACGCTGCTGGTCAACGACCCGGCCGGAACCCCGGTGCAGCTTTGCGCCACGATGACCACGACGCCGCGCGTGTACACACAATTTCAGGACTTCAAGGGTGGTGCGGCGATGCGCTTCGACCACTACCAGATTCAAGTGCCGAACGTGCAGGAGCAGACCGATTTCTATGCAGAAATGGGTTTTCGCATCTCCGAATACATGGCGCTGGACGAGAAGTTGATTGCGACTTTCATGTTCCGCAAGCCCGGCACCCAAGACATCGTGTTTCTGGAAAACCCGGGGCCGCGTCTGCACCACTTTGCTTACACCGTATCTGACTCCCACAGCATCCTGCGCGCCTGCGATATCGCCGGCAATCTGGGCATGGGCGATGTCGTGGAGCGAGGCCCGGGTCGGCATGGCCCGGCCGGTGTGCTGTTCGTTTACCTGCGCGATCCCGATGGCCATCGAGTCGAGTTGTTCTGCGATCACTACCTGCTGATCGATATCGAGGTCGAGCCTGTTGCGTGGGACGTGCGCAAGCCCGGCCTGGCGCTGCGCTGGGGAATGCCGCCGCAGGAATGCTGGTTCAACGAGACCACCGCGTTCAGCGGCATTGCGACCAAACAGCTCGATCACGAGCGCGGCCCGTTGGTCACCCTGGAAACTTATCTGGCGGACAAAGCCCGCGTCAGAGCCGCCAAGTAGCGGAGCAGGGCCACTTCGGTGGCCCTTCGCAGCGTGACGGTTTGGATAATAAGAAGACTGGAGGCATTCACCATGACGACACAGACAGCAACTCAAACAGATCCTTCCAAAGCCGGGCCGAGCTTCGACAGCCGTGCGCTGCGTGACGCTTTTGGCTCCTTTGCTACGGGCGTGACGATTGTCACCACGGCCGGGCCTGACGGCGTCGATATTGGTTTGACCGCGAACAGTTTTTCTTCGGTGTCGCTGGATCCGCCGATGGTGCTTTGGAGCCTGGCGCGCACCTCGTTGAACATGGATGCCTTCCGCAACACCGGGCACTTCGCCGTGCACATCCTCTCCGCGGACCAGGAAGCGCTGTCGTCGCGCTTTGCGAGCAAAGGCATTGACCGTTTCGAAGGACTCACGCTGGATCGTGGCCCGGACGGCGTGCCGTTGCTACCCGACTGCATGGCGCGCTTCACTTGCAAACTCGCTTATCAGTACGAGGGCGGTGATCACGTCATTTTTGTCGGCGAGATTGTCGATTTCGGCCATTCGGCGCGCAAGCCACTGGTGTTCCATGGCGGCCGCTACGGCATGTTGCTGCCAAAGCAAGCCGTCGCCGCCGTTGAATCGGCAGACGAGTTCAGCAACCTGTCGTCTGATGATCTGCTGTATCAGGTTTCCAATGCTTACCTGCGCACGCGCCAAAGCGTGATTGAAAAGCTCGAATCGCGGCAGTGGACGGCCGAGGAATATGCGGTGCTGAGCATCATCGGTCGTGAAGATGGCTTGTGCATGCCGGAAATCGTTGCGCGCAGCGAGAAGTTACGCGGTCAGGGCATTTCCGCTGCGATCGTGCAACAGCTCATCACACGAGGCCTGTTGGAGGAGGTGGACGCAAGTGACGGTCGTATTGCCGTCAGGTTGACTGCCGATGGCCGTCACGCGGTGTTGGAACTGATCGCCATCCGCAAGTCGAGCGAGGCCGATGTGCAGGGCAAGCTCGACCCGAGTGAAGTGCAGTTACTCAAGCATCTTCTGGCCAGGCTCGACGCATGAAGATCGCACGCTATCAATCATCCGCAGGGCCCGAACGGCTCGGGATCGTCACTGCCGCGTCGGGGTTTGAATTTCTTGTAGATGTCGCCAAGGCGGCGGCGGTGCGAGACGGCCCAACCACACCTACATCGGTGATGGCTCTAATCGAGGGCGGCGCAGCCGCGATGGACGCCACCCGCGACTTGCTCCGGTGGGCGGCGGATCGTCAGGATCCGCTGTGGCTGGATGACCCTAATACCGTTGAGTGGCTTACGCCTGTGCCGGAAAAATCGATCTTCTGCGCCGGGCGTAATTTTGGCCGGCACAAGCTGGAGTCGATGAAGGGCAATGCCGACAACGCCAGCAAACTGCACAGCGATTTCCCGACCGGTTTCATCAAACTCGGGCGCACGCTGGTGCCGCATAAAAGTCAGGTGAAGCGACCCGACGATGTGCTCGATTTCGACTACGAAGTTGAGATCGCGCTGGTGATCGGCAAGGCGATCGACGCGCGCCGCGACATCGATCCTGCCAGCGCGATTTTCGGCTACACCATTTTCAATGACCTGTCGGCACGGGAATGGCAACTGCGCGAGATGCAGAACGGCATGATCATGCTCGGCAAGAACTTTCCAGGGTTTGGTCCGATCGGCCCCTACATTCTGACCGCCGACGAAGTACCGGATCCCAAAGCCCTGGTGTTGTGGCTGAAGGTCAATGGCGAGTTGCGCCAGCACTCCGACTGCCGCGATCTGATTTTCGGTTTCGCCGAAATGGTCGCGTTCTGGTCGCGTTTCGGTCTGGTGCCCGGCGATTTGATCAGCACCGGTACGCCAGAAGGCGTGGCTTTGCACCACAAGCCCGATCCGCGTGAGTGGTACCTCAAACCGGGTGACCGGGTGGAGGCGGGCATCGACGGTATCGGCGTCCTCGAAACGTTCATCGTCTAGTCACCGCGCTGCCACGCCGACCTCACAATAAGGAACATGTTATGAAGCTGTTTTTTTTGCCCGGAGCCTGCCAGATCGGCATCCACGCCTTGCTTGCTGAAATCGGCAAGCCGTTCGAAATCGAGAAAGCAGCGCGAGCAGGTACGCCAGAATTTGCGGCGTATACGCAGATCAACCCCAAGGGCAAAGTCCCCGCGCTGATTCGCGACGATGGTTCGCTGCTCACCGAATTCCCTGTAATCGCGCTCTATCTCGCCCGGACGAACCCTGAGCGAGAGCTGATCCCGACGGACATCGAAGGCGAGATTCGTGTGCTGGAAATGACGGAATATTTGGTATCTACCGTGCACATGCAAGGCTACACTCGCGCTCGCCGGCCAGAGAAGTTTGCGCCGAGCGAAGCAGATCATGCGGCGGTGAAAGCGCAGGGTCTGAAGATATTCCAGGCCGGGCTCGACCGGGCAGAACGACAGATCAACGGCAAAGACTGGCTTTTCGAAAAAATGACCATCGCCGATTTCGCGCTCTTCTATTTGGAGCATTGGTGCGTGGTCAACGGCATCGGAAAGCTGGGGCAAAGTTGTCAGGCGCACCACGATCGTCTGTGGGCGAACGTTGAAATCCGTCGCGCGATTGAGTCCGAACTCATTACTTGATATTGAGCGCTCCACCATGGACATGCTGTTGAAGCTGAAGGCTTTCGTCGTCACCGCCGACACCGGTAACTTCTCAGCCGCTGCGCGCACCTTGTACACCTCACCCTCGGTCATCATGAAGCGGGTTGACGAGCTCGAATGGGATTTCAAAACCACCTTCTTCGATCGCTCAACCCGCCGTTTGACCCTGACTGACACCGGGCAAAGCTACCTGACTCATGCCCGGCAACTGTTGCGCTCATACAGCGACATGGCCAGTGGCGCGATCTTGAGCCCCGGCGCCATCGAAGGCCCGATCAGAATCAAAGCCCCGGCGGTGTTGATCCGCCAGGGCCTTGGCGATCTGTTTACCCGTTACCGTGCTGAGCATCCGATGGTGCAGCTGGAAATAGTTGCGTCCGACCGAGGCGGAAATCCGGCGGAGGAGGGCTTCGATATCTCGGTCGGCATGGATCAGATGGCCTACTCGGATGTGGTCGAGCAGGTCATCCGGCCCTTTCCTCGGGTGATGTGTGCGGCGCCGGCGTATCTCGCGCGATGTGAAGCGCTGTTGCATCCCCGCGACCTGGTCGATCATCCCTGTCTGTCGTTTTCCCTTGCCGGGTCAATCTGGGCGTTCAACTCGCCCGAGGGGCGCATAGAAGTGGACGTGCGTCCGGGACTAATCACCAACGATGAAGGCTATTTGTGCGCCGCCGCCCGCGATGGCCAGGGGATTGTGCAACTGGCCTTGCCGATCGTTGCCGATGCTCTGACAGCGGGGGAGTTGGTGCCTGTGCTGGAGCAATTCCCGCTGGTGGAACGCTGGGTGAAAATCATGGTGCCGACGGCGCGACTGGAGCTGACGCGGGTGAAGCTGCTCTTCGACAAAATGGCACTGCACCTGACTACCGACAACATCTAAAGCGAATCCTGTGGTGAGGGGATTTATCCCCGATGGGCTGCGAAGCAGCCCTGAATCAGCCACCGCAGTTTTTCAGAGACATCGCATTGGCAGGGTTTGGGTCTGCTTCGCAGCCCATCGGGGATAAATCCCCTCGCCACAATTTCTTCCCTGCCATCTCTGCCATCTCTGCCATCTCTGCCAGTCCTGCCAGATCCCGATCAGATTTCCTGCGTCTTTCCCCCTTGTCTGCAAGCCTTTTCGGCGCTCGCAGCCGTGCCTCTTTGCGCCTTCCCCCAAAGAATCCGCGCCTTCATTGCACCATCAGTTTTCTGGCTGCGGTGTAGCGGGTTTTATCATTGTTCAGGCCGAAAAGGGCCTGCATATACTCGGGCCAACACAGATACACAGTCAGGGTTGAGGACAATAAAACTATCTCAAACCAAGACTCTGTGTTGCCTGCACATGATTCGTCCGTGCATGAATTCAACCGGTACCACAACTTCATGGGAGGTTTTTCTTGTGGGTCGCTGTGACTGGCCAACGTTCATGTAATCGGGCAGATCAGCAACCGGAGTTCATGCGTCACACAATCCCTCTAGGTAGCAAAAATGCAAATAATAAAAATAAGATTTGCAGTGCCGCACGACGTTTTGTATCGCCAGAGTCTTCGCTCCATGCTGGTTGCCACCAGCCTGATGGCGGCAGGCTCGACGCTGGCCGCACCGATTGATGTGGGTAACCCTGACATCAAACTGCGCTGGGACAACACGTTCAAATACTCTGCCGGTATGCGTCTCAAGGATCAGGATGACACGCTGACCCAAAACGTTCCTGCCACGCCGGGTGGCGGCAAGGGACCGGCGGCGCTCAACGCTGACGATGGCGACCGTAACTTCAAGAAAGGCCGGCTGATTTCCAACCGTCTCGATGTGCTGTCCGAGATGGATCTGGTGATTCACGACGATTACGGCCTGCGCGTGAGCGGCGCGGCCTGGTACGACGACGTCTATAACCAGAAAAACGATAACAACTCGCCAGCGACCAACAACTCGTTGTCGGTGCCCAGTGACCATTTCACCCACGACACCCGCGATCTGCACGGTCGTCAGGCCGAGATTCTCGATGCCTTCGTTTTTGGTGGTGCTGACGTCGGAGACGCGCGAGTCAGTGGCCGTTTGGGCCAACACACCGTGCTGTGGGGCGAGAGTCTGTTCTTCGGCGCCAATGCCATTGCCGGTACCCAGTCTCCGGTGGACGCGGTCAAGGCTTCCTCGGTACCTGGATCGACCACCAAAGAAATCATCAGGCCGGTGGGCCAGTTTTCCGGGCAGATCCAGTTTTCCCCAGCGCTGACCCTGATGGGTTACTACCAATACGACTGGGAAGCTACTCGCTTGCCGGCCGCAGGTAGCTACTTCTCGGTCAACGACTTCATCGCCGATGGCGGCGAACGAATTCGTTTCGCACCAGGTTTACCGGGAATCGGTTTGTCGCGCGGTGCTGACATCAAGGCTAAGGATAGCGGCCAGTTCGGTCTTGGACTGCGCACGCAATTGGGCGACTGGGAACTGGGTGCCTACGCGATCCGCTACCACGCCAAAACGCCTGTGCTTTATTCACACGCAGGACGCACCCCTGTCACAGGTGCCGGGTTCGGAACATACCAATGGGTGTACCCCGAGGACATTAAGGCGTTCGGTATCAGTGCCACCACGACAGTGGATACGATCAACTACGCCGGAGAGATCTCCGTACGTCGCGACACGCCGTTGACCAGCCTGCCGGTGGAGGTTGGAGCCCAAGAGGCGGACAACAACAACCACGCGTTTTATGCCATCGGTAATTCGGCGCATGCCAACGTGTCGATGATCTGGACTATGCCGCGCAACTTCATGTCCGACGAACCTTCATTCAGCATGGAAGTGGCCTACAACCAACTGACCAGTTGCACCAGTAATTGCTCGGCCATGGATCCGGATCTGGATCGACGCGCTGCTGCGGTGCGGGCCTTGTACGCGATACCGCAGCGCAACGTCATGGACGGCCTCGACCTCACGCCTTCCTTCACCGTTGGCTACAACAATGGCAAATCCCCGGTGGCGATCATGGGGCCAGACGATGGCGGCGACATGACCTTCACGCTGGCCGGTAACTATCTGACCGTGTGGGATTTCACGATGGCGTACACCCATTACTACGGCGGCGCAAACACCGCCACGTATGCCTCGAGCGACCCGAGCGTCAACGGCACGTACACCTTCGCGCAGACCTTGAAAGATCGTGATTTCGTCTCAGTCTCGCTGCGTCGCACCTTCTAAGGGAAAACAATAATGACCATGTTCAATCGCATGACCTTGCTGGCTCTGACGTGCGCCGTACTGACGGCACCGGTTGTCCAGGCCGCTGTTTCGGCAGACGAAGCCGCCAAGCTAAAGACCACACTGACGCCTCTGGGCGCCGAGCGTGCCGGCAACAAGGACGGGACGATTCCGCCTTGGGAGGGGGGGTATCCGGTCGACAACTCGTACAACTCAGCGGCGATTCCGGATCTGTTCAAGGATAAGCCTCTGCTGACTATCACGGCGCAGAATGCCGATCAGTACAAAGACAAGTTGACCGAAGGCACCTTGGGCCTGTTGAAGAAGTTTCCGAGCTTCAATGTTCAGGTGTTCCCAACCCGGCGCACCGCAGCGGCGCCGCAGTGGGTATACGACAACACCTTAGCCAACGCCACTCGAGCGACAATGGATCCATCTGGCGAACTCGGTCCGTTCCCGAAAGGCACCTACGGCGGCATCCCGTTCCCGATTCCGAAAAACGGGGAAGAGGCGATCTGGAACCACCTGTTGCGATGGACAACCCCCAGCTACCAGACCACGCCTAGCCTGGCTCGCGTAACGCCAGAAGGCAAAGTGATTCCGGTCTCGCAGAACGTCGCCAAGAGCTCGTTCCCTTACTACGACCAGAACAGCAACCTGGAGAAATGGCAGGCCGCCGGCTCCAACATTGTCGTGCGTCGCGTCGACACGTCCGGCCCGCCGATCCGTGCCGGCGAGATCCTGCTGCAACGCGTCAACATCAACGACATCGAGTCTAAAACCTGGGTCTACCTGACCGGCCAGCGTCGCGTCCGTCGTCTGCCGCTGACCTGCTGCGATGTACCGAACCCGGTGGCGGGCGGCATCCTCAATTTCGACGAAGTCGAGGTGTATTCCTCGTCCATCGGACGTTACGACTGGAAGCTGGTCGGCAAGAAAGAAATGTACGTGCCGTACAACACCAACAGCTATCACCAGGCGCCGTCGCTGGAAAAGCTCATGTCTGAAAAGACCGTCAACCCGGACTTCGTGCGCTTCGAGCAGCATCGGGTGTGGGTGGTGGAGGGCACGCTCAAGGCCGGTCAGCGCCACGTGATTCCGCGTCTGCGCGTGTATCTGGATGAAGACACCTGGATCGCTGTCGCCGGCGAACGTTGGGACGCCCAGGGGCAACTGTGGAAAGTGACGTACAACTTGCCAACCGTGTTCCCGGCAGGTCCCGGCACCATCGTCGCAGGCTATATGTCGTACGACCTGATCGGCGGCGGCTACTTCGCCTCGGCCTATTTCCCGCGTGACAAACAAGTCGACCTGAAGGCCACGTTGCCAGACCGCATCTTCACGCCTGAGTCCCTGTCTGGAGAGGGCGTGCGCTAAAGACTGTATTTGGCTTGAACGATGAACCTGATGAGATGACCGGTATGAATAACAATAACAATGAAGGCGTCGACGTATCCCGTCGCGGGCTGTTGCTGGTGGGGTTGGGCCTGGGTTTGCAAGTGTTGTTGGCCCCGACTCTGGCCTCTACCACGGTAGCGTTCGCTTCGGCAGCCATGCCTGGGCTGCTCGGCCAACCGGCGACCATGACCCCACGGGCAGCACAGGCAGTGCTGACCCGCGTGGTGGTGGCCGGTGAGCGTTTGGTGGCGTTGGGCGAACGCGGCATGGTCGTGCTGTCCGACGACGGCGGCCGGCATTGGCGCCAGGCCCGCGTACCGGTCAGTGTGACGCTGACATCAGCGAGTTTTGTCGATGCCCGTCAGGGCTGGATCGCTGGCCACAGTGGCGTTGTGTTGCATACCTCTGACGGTGGTGAGAATTGGTCCATTCAGACCGATGGAATCGCCCTGGCACAGGCCAGTCTCGTTCAGGCGCAGGCGTTGCCCGATACCGATGCCGATCGCGAACACCGCGTCCAGCAGGCTCAGCGTCTGGTGGATGACGGTGCAGACAAACCGCTGCTGTCGATCTGTTTTGCCGACGCATTGCACGGGATGGTGGTGGGCGCCTTCGGCCTCGCCGCCAGCACCGATGACGGTGGTAAAACCTGGACGCCTTGTCGCGAGCGTCTGGTCAATCCCATGAGCATGCATCTGTATGTGGTTGCCCACCATGCCAAGACCTGGGTGGTGGCGGGCGAGCAGGGCGTGCTGATGCGCAGCGACGACGATGGCTCTAGCTTCACGGCCTTGACGGCACCTTCCGAACGCACTCTGTTCACCGCAACAGCCACGCGCGGTGGAAGTTTTGTCTTTGCCGGGCTGTTGGGCGCTGCGTGTCGCATCGACTCGGGCAGTCCAACCGTGAACGCCATCGAGCTGGCGGCGCCGTTGACGATTCTTTCAAGCGTTGAGCTGCGCGATGGTCGGGTGATGCTGTTGGCGCAGGGTGGGCGAGTGCTTGCCAGTCGCGACGGTGGTGTCCATTTCGCCGAACAGCAACTGCCGCGACGCGTGCCGCTGACCTCGCTGGTCGAAGCTGCAGACGGAGGGTTGGTGGCCACCAGCATGGGTGGAGTCTCCCGGCTTGGTTGACGACATCCGCCTGAACGCTCACTCGACGCGCCTTATAAGAGTTCAATGACATGACCACAGTGAAACTTGCTGAGACCGGCGCTTGCCGGCTCGAAGACTTTGATCCGCGCTCGGGCAATGTGCTCGAACGCGCCGTGTTCAACCACCGCATCCTGGTGCTGTGTTTGTGCGTGCTGGTCACCGTCCTGCTGGGCTTCAGCGCGCTGAGCCTGAAGCTCAATGCCAGCTTCGAAAAGACCATTCCGACCGGCCACCCGTACATCACCAATTATCTGGAACACAAAAAAGAGCTGACGGGCCTGGGTAACTCGGTGCGCATCGCCGTGGAGGCACGCAAAGGTGACATCTACAACGCGCGTTATCTGGAAACGCTGCGCCAGATCAACGATGACGTATTCACCTTGCAAGGCGTGGATCGCGCGTTCATGAAATCGCTGTGGACGCCAAACGTACGCTGGACCGCGGTGACCGAAGACGGACTGGACGGTGGTCAGGTGATCCCTGCGCACTACGACGGCTCGCCAGCCAAAATCGAAGAGTTGCGCATGAACGTGCAGCGCTCGGGCGAAATCGGCCAGTTGGTCGCGGTCAACGGCGGCTCGACGGTGATTCAGGTGCCGCTGCTGGAACATGACGCGGCCGGCAAACCGCTGGACTACGCGGCGCTGTCCAAGCAGCTTGAGCAGTTGCGCGCCAAGTACAGCAGTGACGAGGTGGCCATTCACATCACCGGGTTTGCCAAGCTGTCCGGCGACCTCATGGATGGCATGCAGGAGGTGATCGGCTTCTTCTTCATCGCACTGATCATCTGTGCGGCAATGGTTTTTCTGTACAACCGTGACGTGATCAGCACCGCGCTGGTGGTGATCACCTCGGTGACCGGCGTGCTCTGGCAACTGGGCCTGCTGCCGCTGCTGGGTTACTCGCTGAACCCGTATTCGATGCTGGTGCCATTTCTGATCTTTGCCATCGGTATCAGCCATGGCGCGCAGAAAATGAACGGCATCCTGCAGGACATCGGTCGGGGCACACACCGTTACGTCGCGGCACGTTTCACCTTTCGCCGCCTGTTCCTCGCGGGCCTGACTGCACTGTTGGCGGACGCCGTCGGCTTCGCGGTGCTGCTGATGATCGACATTCCGGTGATCCGCGAACTGGCCATCGCCGCCAGCCTCGGCGTGCTGGTGCTGGTGATTTCCAATCTGATCCTGCTGCCGGTGTTGTTGAGCTACGTCGGTGTCAGCCGTAAAGCCGCCGAGCGCGCCGTGCGCCGGGAATCGGCAACCGCCGCCGGGGAGAGCAGTGCGTTCTTTATCTGGCTGGTGCGTTTCACCGAAGGCCGTCGTGCCACGGCGGCGATCGTCACGGCGCTGGTGCTTGCGGTGGTCGGCGTTGCCGTCGGCACGCAACTGAAGGTGGGCGATCTCGACCCTGGCGCTCCGGAGCTGCAAGCCGACTCGCGCTACAACCGCGACGTCAGCTACCTGACTACAAACTACGGCGCGAGCAATGATCTCTTCGCGATCATGGTCAAGACATCCGAAGGCAACTGCAGCCAGTACGACGTATTGCGTCGGGTCGACCAACTGGAATGGGCGTTGATGGATCTGCCCGGCGTCGAATCCACGCAGTCGATTGCGCGGCTGCAACGGCGCCTGATGGTCGGCATGAACGAGGGCAGTCCGCTGTGGTACGACCTGTCGAGCAATCAAAGCATGCTCAACACCATCACCGCCCGGGCGCCACGTGAACTGTACAACGAAGAATGCAACCTGTTGACGGTGTACGCCTACCTGCGTGATCACCGCGCCGAGACCTTGCAGCAAGTGGTCGATCTGGTCGAGCGCTTTGCCGCCAAAAACAATGACAAGGACGCCACCTTCCTGTTGGCGGCCGGTTCCGCCGGGATCGACGCGACCACCAACATCGTGGTTCACAAGGCCTGGTACCAGATGTTGTTCATGGTTTACGGGGCAGTGGCGCTGCTGTGCTTTGTGACGTTCCGCTCATGGCGAGCGGTGCTGGTGGCGATGCTGCCGCTGATGCTCACCTCGATTCTGGCCGAAGCCTTGATGGTCGCGCTGGGCATGGGCGTCAAGGTGGCGACCTTGCCGGTGATCGCCCTTGGCGTCGGCATCGGCGTGGATTACGCGCTGTACGTATTGAGCGTAACGCTTGCGCAAATGCGTGCCGGTGCCACGTTGAAACAAGCCTATGCCACGGCGCTGCAGTTCACCGGCCGAGTGGTGTTGCTGACCGGTATCACCCTGGCGGCGGCGGTCGCGACCTGGCATTTCTCCAGCATCAAGTTCCAAGCCGACATGGGTCTGCTGCTGGCGTTCATGTTCTTGTGGAACATGCTCGGCGCCCTAGTACTGATCCCGGCACTGGCGCGGTTTCTGCTGCCCGGCGCACGCGTCGGAGCCGTCGTCGAGGTCACCGAACAAGCACCGCCGCCAGCGGCCTCAGCACCCTTATCCGCAACCAAACCCGAGAAGCCGGTATTCGAAAGATGCCTGCCGTAACCCATCAACCTGTTTTTCACACCACCTAAAATAAGGAAACACCATGGATCGCTATATCAATCGCCTGTTTCACGTGTGCATCACCGTCGCTGATATCGATGCTGCACTTGAGTTCTACTGTGGCGTGCTCGGCCTTGAGTCCATCGGCAAATTGCGCCACGAAAGGGCGCCCGGTGAAATCCTTGGTTTCCCGAACCAGATCATTGAAATCCATGCCGACCACCTCGTCGGCAAAGACAAGGACAACGCCACCGTTATCGACCTGATCGAGTTCGTCGAGCCAAAAACCGTGGTCAACAAAAACGCTTCCGCGCCGCTGAACCACGCTGGCATTAACCGTATGGCGTTTGGTGTAGACGACACCGATGCCATTCATGAGAAGCTCAAGGCGCGCGGCGACATCGTTTTCCTGTGCGAGCCACAAGTGGTGATCGCGCCAACCGGCGGCAAATTCAAGATCCTGACGTTTAAAGACCCGTTCGACAACGTTCTGGAAGTGATTGAGTACTGCAAGTAACCCGTGTTTGTAGAATTTATTACTCGGAAAAATCGGAGAATTTAAATGAGTGTCACACAAGACAAGTCCGAAATTATTGATGTCATCAACCTGTATGGCGTCGCGTTGGACGCTCACGCCTGGGACTTGCTGGACGAGGTGTTTACCGAGGATGCCCACGCTGATTTCGGGCCGGCCGGCGCGGTCTGGAAGTCGGTCGGTGCGCTGAAGTTCGCCTTCAAGGACTTCCACGAAACACTGACCAATCACATGCACACCATGACCGGTTCCTGCGTACACGTGGAGGGCGATACGGCCTACGCGCTGACCTACGGTGACTGGCTGCTGTCCCGTGATTCGGCAGTGGGTGGCCCTGACTGGGTTGGCCGTGGCTGGTACGACGATATTCTGGTGCGCACCGATAAGGGCTGGCGCATCAGCAATCGCGTGTGCCGACTGATTTCCTGGACAGGCAACCCGAATGTGCCTGAACCCGCGTATGAACAGCATCCAGTGATGACCACCCACACGCTGCGCAGTCATCGCGAAGAAGGCAAGGTCCGGTTCTTCGAAGCCATCGCCAAAAAGTAATCAGTTAATAGCAACGACGGATCCACTTCCGATTGTTTGACGGAAGTGGTCTGGGGTTTCTATTGCCCGAAATTCCACTGTGGGGCTCTGGCGAAGAGCAACTTTTTATATTGGAAACTTAACCATGAATGACCAGAGCGTTATCTGGACAGTGGGCATCAATTGCTCAGCGGAAGACGAAGACAAGTTCAATGTTTGGTACGACGACGTGCATGTACCGATGTTGATGCAGGGCGACTGCGTGAGAAAAGTCAGCCGCTTCAAACTGGCCGAGGAGACCTATCACGTCGGCGTAACCACCCAGCCGTGCCCGACGTACCTGACGATTTATGAATTCGACAGCCAGGAAAAATTCGAAGACTGGATGAAGAGCCCGTCGCGCATTGAAGCCGGTGAAGACAAGACAAAGACCTGGGGCGACAAGGTGTATGACGTCCAATGGGCAACGCGTTACGACCTCACTAACACCTGGAACGGCTAATTAAAGGGCGGTAAAAGTCATGAACGCACTGGTTAAAAAACTGCTTCACGTTTGCATCACCGTCCCGGACGTTGATCAGGCCCTCAAGTTCTACCGCGATGTACTGGGTTTTGTTTCGACCTTCGAAACCAGAACCGATGAAGCGGATGGCCCGCTGCTGGGTTTCGCCGAAGATGAGATCAGCATTTACGCCCATCACATCCTCACCGCAGGCGCCGATGCCAAGCACGCCACCGAAATCAACCTGATCGAGTACACCAAACCGGCAACGATCATCGGCGATGGCCCGTATGACTTGATGAATCAGGTCGGGATTACCCGTCTTGCACTGCTGGTTGAAAACACTCGCGAAGCTTTTGAAAAGATCAGCGCGTACGAAGGTGTCGACGTGGTTTGCGAGCCCAAAGACATCATCATCCGCAAGCCTGGGCAAAACCTGACCATGACCTGGTTCAGCTTCAAAGACCCTTACGGCGTGTTCATCACAATTGCCGAACCGCCAAAAGCCTAAGCAGCTCCGTTCAATATCGCGGTTCAGCTTGGGTCGGATCGCCTCATTCCAGTTCAGGAAAATCCAGGAGATAACATGCAGATCGATGTTCTGGTGGACGTAAAAACCACCATCGGTGAGGGCCCTGTATGGGATGTGCAGGAGCAGCGCCTGTACTGGATCGACGTCGTCGGCGGTCGCGTTTATCGCTGCACCGCTGACGGGCGCGAGGTGCGTACGTGGGAAATGCCCGACACCATCGGTTCGATGGCGCTGCGTCGTAATGGCGGTGCCATTGTGGCGCTGGGTTCGGGGTTTCACTTCCTCGACTTCGACACGGGCGAGACCGAGCTGATCGTCAATCCCGAGGCTGACAAGCCGCATAACCGCTTGAATGACGGCAAGGTCGACGCCCGTGGGCGTTTCATCGTCGGCAGCATGGACACCCGCGAGGGCTTCGCTGATGGCACGCTGTTTCGCATCGACCCGGATCTGTCGGTGCATACGCTCGACTCAGGTTTTGCGATTTCCAACGGGCCGTGCTGGAGCCCCGACGGGTCGACGTTCTATTTCTCCGATACTTTTTCCGGTGAAATCTGGGCGTATGACTACGACCTCGAAACTGGTGGCATCGCCAACCGTCGCACGTTCACCAAAGCAGGCTTCACCGAAACGACGACCACCGACGGCTCCACGGTCGATGCCGAAGGCTACCTCTGGAATGCTCAGGTCTACGCCGGCAAGCTGTGCCGCTTTGCGCCGGACGGCAGCCTCGATCGGGTTATCGAAATGCCGGTGAAGAAGGTCACCAGCGTCAACTTCGGCGGGCCTGACATGGACACGTTATTTGTCACTTCGATGGCCAAGCCACCGTTGCCGCGCTATCCGGGTGACAACGTGATGCGCGGGAGTCTTTTCGCGGTTCGTGGTTTGGGTGTGCAAGGGCTGCCAGAGCCGCGTTTTGGTGGCTGAATACGAGTCCGTCGAACGCGATTTCGGAGCTGCTTCGAAATTGAAATTTCCACCGTTACAGGATCGTTGCGATGCCTGAGTTCAAAGACAAAGTCGTACTGATTTCAGGAACCGGCGGGCGTATGGGGCGGATAGCTGCCCAAATGTTTGCCAGAGAAGGCGCGAAAGTACTTGGCTGCGATGTCGCAATCCAGCGATCTGAAGAAACCTGCAGACTGGTGAGAGAGGAGGGTGGAGATTTTTTTTCGCTGGAACCTCTCGATCTGGCCAGCCCCATTGATGCACAACGATGGATAGATGAAGCCATATCGCGCTGGGGGCGAATCGATGTCCTCTATAACAATGCCGCAGGTGTCAGCATTGCCGCTTTTGAAGATGCCTCGATTGAGCATTGGAATTACACCATTCGCAACGAGTTGACGATCGCCTACGTGGCAGCTCGCGCGGTTTGGCCGCAAATGCTGAAACAGCAAAAAGGAGTAATAGTCAACGTGGCGTCGATTGCCGGCCATCTTGAGCTATCCGGTTTTCCTGCAGTTGCGCACGGTGTGGCTAATGCAGGCGTACACGCACTTACGCGTATGCTTGCCGCCCAAGGCGCACCATACGGCATACGTTCGGTAAGTATCAGTCCAGGGCTGATTGCTAATCCAGACGCGCAGCCCTCTCCAGCGCTTGATGAATACGGCTTACCGACAGCGCGACAACTGTGGAAACACGCGGCACTGGGCCGCCCGGCCCGAGCTGAGGAGATTGTTGAAGCCGCTCTGTTTCTTGCATCCGACAGAGCGTCGTATATCACTGGAACCGATATAGCGGTAGACGGTGGAATGTCCAGCATCATCTGGAAATCAGAAGAGTGAGCAATTTACGCTGGCCATTTTGCAATGAATCCCGAGATGCTTGAGGTGAAAAAACCATGCAAACCCATAAAAATCGCGTTGCCGTTGTTTCGGGCGCCGCCAAGGGCATTGGCCAGGAACTGGCGATTCAACTGGCACAACGAGGCGCCGCTCTGGCCCTGCTGGACATCGCCGATCTTTCGCAAACCTGCGAGCTGATTGAGGAGGCGGGCGGCCAAGCCATTGCCATTCATTGTGATGTCAGCCAGGAAACCGACTGGATCGCTGCCGGCGAGGTCGTCAAAAACCACTACGGTCGCTGCGACATTCTGGTCAACAACGCCGGGATCTACCCCAATGTGCACTTCGATGCGCTGGACTTCAAAACCTGGCGACGCACCTTTGAAATCAATCTGGACAGTATGTTTTTGAGCGCAAAAGTCTTCGTACCGATGATGCGCACTAATGGCTGGGGGCGCATCGTCAACGTGTCTTCGACATCGATCGTCACCAACGCCGTTGGCGTCAGCCATTACATGGCAAGCAAGATGGGCATCATTGGCTTCACCCGAGGACTGGCGAATGATCTGGGCAAGGACTTCATTACCGTCAATACGCTCGCGCCCGCACTGACCGCGACACCGGGCACCAGCCATATACCCGACGTCGTACGCGATAGCATCGTCAATTTACAGGCCTTCAAGAGAATGGCGGTGCCCAACGATATTGTCGGGCCGATGCTGTTTTTGACCAGCGAGGACGCACAGTTCGTGACGGGACAGGTGCTGGCTGTCGATGGCGGCATGATGAAAACCTGCTGAGCCGCGTCACCCTCCGGTTGATGGGCGATCGGCAAGCGCAGTCTTGCCGTCGTCATCCTCGTTAATCCCTTCTTTCGCCTGTCCACAACCGGTGATTTTGCGCCCGTTAATCGAGGTTGGATCAGGGCTGGCAAGCCATTCCCGATATGGATAGAGTACGAGCCACCTATAAATTGCTGACGGTGTTCAGCAAGCAATAATAAGAGACGATTTCGCGCATGATGCTCCCCAAGTTGATGCACATCCGCATGTTTGTTGCCGTGTACGAGGAAGGCTCCTTCACTGTCGCTGCCAGCCGCGAAGGGCTGGGACAGTCCGGCGTGTCTGCGCACGTTCGGCAGTTGGAAAATCAATTGGGCGTGCGCCTGTTCGCCCGCGATCGCACGATTATTCCCACGCCCGCCGGGCATGCCTATTACCAACAATGTGTGCAGTTGCTGCGTCAGCACGAAAGCGCCTGCAACGCGGTCGGTCATCGCGCAGAGCCGTCGGACGGTTCGCTGCGCATAGGCATGATTCCGACCATGACGCGTTCGGTATTCAGCCGCGCACTGCTGGCTTTTGAAGCCGCTTACCCCAACGTTTCCGTGCACCTTACCGAAGGCGCAGGCAGCGTGATTGCGACCGCAGTACGCCGTGGCATGCTGGATTTCGCCATCACCCAACGCATGTCTTACGACGGCGGTGGCGGGGCGGTCGGGTTGAGTACATCGTTGTTCACGAGAACACCGGCGTTTCTGGTGTCCTCACCTGATTCAGGTTTACCGCACTGCGAACCGGTGCGCCTGAGCGACATCAAGGATTTGCATCTGGTGCTGCCGATCGGGCGACGACCGCTGCTGGAGCAGTACCTGATCGATCACAAGGTGCAAGTCGTGCAGCGCCTCAACTGGTTCGAGTCCATGCTGGGCGCCATGGATCTGGTGCGCTCCAGCCACTGGGCGGCGATTATTTCCGGGCTGTTTATCGCCGACGATCTGCGGCGCAAGCGCTTCACGCTTAACCCGCTGGCCGATCCAATTCTCTGGAACGAAATGCTGCTGGTAGAGCCGGCGCGCAAACCCTTGTCGACGATTGCCCAGAACTTCATCGGGTTTTTGAAGAAGGCCACCGAAGACATCAACGCGATACCGATCCGTATCGCCCATGGCGAGCAGTCGTCAAACGCAGACTTCAATGAGATATCGCGCCATGAATGACTCGCTACCCGGTCTGCGGGAGATGCAAATGTTCGTGGCGGTGTACGAGACTCGATCGTTCACCGCGGCGGCGGCACGTGAGTTCGCCACTCAGTCAGGCATTTCCCAGCACATCAAACAGATCGAAGAAATGCTTGGCGTGCAGCTGTTTGACCGACAGAAAGGCGTAGAACCTACCGCAGCAGGCACCTCGTTTTACCAGCATTGCCTGGAGGTGGTGGCAGCCAATTCCAGGGCACTGCAGGCGCTGGACACCTTCGAGCAGGGCCTGGCCGGCGAAGTTCGTTTCGGGGTAACGCCGACACTGGCGACTTATCAGCTCGCGCCGGCCTATTTGCGCCTGATGTCGCAGAACCCTAACGCGTCAATCGCGGTGATCGACGCCCCCAGCAATATGCTGATCGACATGGTGCGGGCCGGCGAACTCGACTTTGCGATCATTCCATCGATTTCGCAGCCACCGGCGGATCTGTCCACGACAGTATTTGCCGCCACGCCTGCGTTTCTGGTTTCGTCAATTACCCATGACAGTGGCTTCGAGCATGGCGAACTGATTGAGCTCGACGAGCTGACGGGGTTCAAGCTGTTGGCCCCTGACAGTCGCGAGTATGCGCAGTGGATCGGATCACAACTGGAAGCTCTTTCGGGGCCGGGCCCCTGTTACCAACTCGATGCGGTGCTGGCCACGCTCGACCTGATCAGGCAGAGCGAGTGGATGGCGATTCTTCCAGGCCTGTTATTCGTTCACGATTTCAGTGTTGAACCCGCAGAGCGGGACTTCAGGATCAACCCCTTTGCTGGTGCCGGCCTGACGCTGGAGCTGCTGTTGGTGCAACCGGCGCGGCCAACGCCTTCAGCGCTGATGATGGCGGCGATCAGTGCAATCCAACAGGTGACTCAGGAGCACATTCAGTTGCTCAGCCGTTTCCGGTTTGGCAACCAGCCGGCCGTTCGCAGGTTGCAATAATCGCGGCGGTTTTACGGGGGAGGGTGCAGAGGGGCATTGCCCCTCTGGAGTTCGTCGATCAAGCGTCTGCGAGTGATTTTTGCCCGATCGGGGTGCCCGAATAACCGGCCACCTTGCGCAATACCCGATCGGTGCCGTCACGCGGACTGCCGGAAGCGTCTGGATGATCGTCGAACCAGTTTCCCTTGGGATAGCGGTACATCAAGTCGACCATAAGACGCCGCTCGGCAATCAGCCAAACACCGTCACGACGTTCAAATCGATCAAAATAGCGCGCCCATAATTTAACCGTATCGCCGTTCCAGTGATGACGCTCTGAAGCGGCGTGGTCAGCCTGTAGGTAGGTTTCAACGAACGCAATCTCGGGGCCGTCGAATTCGACCAGGCTATTTCCGAGGAAATGCTGAGTACGGTTGAACCGTGGCATTTCGTCAGTCAGGAACTGAAAGAATCCCTCGGTGCCGCCGACATGAAGGCTTTCGGGAAAGTGGATGTAGGCGTCTTTATGGAAAGCGCCACGCACCAGTGACATGTCAATCCGGTCGAGGCCACGGCAATAGCGCAGCAGGACATCGTGAATTTCGGTGCGCGCGGCAAGTTCTTCGAGCGTCATGGTTATCTCCTGTACTCATTGTTGTTAGAGGTGTAATGGTGCTTTCGCTGGAACAATCGGAAGCTGAATAAAACCCTGGCGATCCGGCCCGGTGTAGACCGTATTGCGCGCGCCGTCGTGGCAGGCACTGTCATATCCGTGCCGGGGGCCATGATCGACGCCGTCGAAAGGCTGTATGTCCACACGCAGCCGGTAACCCTTGCGGATCAACGCTGTGTTGGGAATGATCTCGATTTCCACCATCACCACTTCATCGCTTTCGAGCGGTGCATGGTCGGCTTTGAGGTGTGTGTGCTTGACCGTGTACTCGGTCGTGCGAGATGCATCCACTTGGCGATGCGACGCCTTCAACCAGCCCTTGGCCAAGGGATAGTTGGGCACGTTCATGCCCATTGTGGTCGGGCCGGCGTAGTCGACTTCCAGGCCGTTTTCATCGAGTACACGCAGGCTCACGAAGATGTCCATGTCCTCGCTGGTGGAAGACACCCACAGCCGCGCTTTTCCATACCCCGCGAACACCATGTCTTGCGTCACGGGATCACTGATGAACGAAATCCCGGTTTTCCATATTTCCAGTACTGAAGGGGGTTTGACGGGAAGAAAGCACGGCGGGATGCCCGTGCGCAGTTCAAGAGGAATTTGCGCGGAATAATCTGCCTGCCCGCTGACGACCGGAGGGGTCAACGACAGACGCAGAAAGTTGTCGCGGTGCTCGTCGCCTTGCCAGTCTAATGGCGTGGCGTCGAAGAACCATTGCGGATAGTTCGTTCTTGCGATTGGCCATTCTTGTTCTTCCTGAATATAGGAGGCGCCATTGCCACTTCGAATCTCAAGACGCACCGGCGGGGTGTCCATGATGCCGTTGTCGATGCCTTTCAACCAATGGTCAAAAAAAGCCCGATGATCGGCGATCGCGGTGCGCGAATAGGCTTTGGTGAACCAGTCTTCCCAGAAATCGATCTTCTTCGACGCCGTGTTCGTGGCCAGATAAGCCTCGCTGCTGCCGAGCTGATGGAAGTGCGCCATGTGCGTTGTGCAGGCGATGGCCCATAGCGGCACCTTCACCTTGCTCATGTCCGGGTTCATCAAAATCGTCGAGCGTGGGCCGAACGCCTTGGCGGTATCCGAGTCCTTGAACGTGGCCTGCTTGAGCATGCCGATAAAGTCGACTGCATTGGGCTCGCCACACACCGCGGCCAGCACGCCGGCCTTGTACCAGTGGCTGAAGAACTCCTCGTTGAGGATGCCGCCGGTATAGGCGACCTCGTCGTACAGATCAACATCGGTGCCGATGGCGATCATTGCTTTCAGATGTTGCGGCTCTAGGCTTGCCGCTGCGTGCTGGCTCATCGCGTAGTACGACATCCCCCACAGCCCGACATTACCGTTTGACCAATTCTGTATTCCGGCCCAGTCAATCGCATCGCGAAAGGCTTCGGCGGTTTCTATGCCAAATGGCGCCAGTGTTCCCGGGTTTTTGCCTGAGCCCGGGCCATCCACACGCACCAGCACATAATCATGCGGCACCCAATCCACCGAGTTGGCTGTTTCGTGATTCTCAAACACTTGCCCTTCGGCATTGCCGTGGAAATAGCGCTCCTCCATGTCCTCGTGGGCGACAAAATCGGCGTCGTCGGCAATCGAGTGATGGTAGAACGCCCGACCATAAGGGCCGCAGTTCATGATGACCGGGAAGCGGCCAGGCTTGGCCGGACGGAACACGTCCGCGTACACGTGCAGGCCGTTTTTCAGGGGGATTCTGACGTCCTTGAAACGCAGAATACCGAGTATGTTTCGCCGGACTTCATTGCGTGCCGTCGCCGCATGGCAGAGCTGGCGCGGTGTGCGATCGGTAAAGACGCCGGCGGCCGAAAGCTCGGCGAGCACCGATGCGATCAAAGGATCCTGTTCGAACTCAAGCACCGGGTTCAGCGCGAGGCCGGCAAAGGAAATATCGTGGCGGAAATTGAGGCGATACTGGCCGATAATTTCGTGTGCTGCCGGGTCGATGCAGATGCCACCGTCCAGGTTTCCATCGCGGTCGAGCGAGCAGAGGAAGCGTGCAATGTTTGTCAGTCCAGCGTCGAGCAACTTGTTGATGTTGCCGTCCACGCGGCTGACGATGTCTGCCAGATTGAGTCGGGGTGCGCCGAGTGCGGAACCGATCGGTGTGTTGCCCACCAGAAAGGCAACCCGCTCGCCCTTGCGGTAGTGGAACTCACCGTATTCGTTCGTCATCCCGTTAAGGGTAAAAGTCTGATATCTGAGCCCGGCAACCGGACCGGAAAACACACCGGTATGCAGCGTGCAGGCATCGTGTCCGCTATCGCCAGCAAACAACGCTGTGGCGTGGGTAAAAGTCTGCAGGGTATCGCTCATGAAGAGGTCCTCTTGTAGTGCAGATCTTGGATTTGCGCAGTGCAGCGGCGCGAGTGTAGGTCTGATTTTTGATTAACTCAACACGTGTTGAGTTTTTATGTATAGCATGTATCTCGACACACTGAACAAAGAAAAATGACCACGCACAGGGAAATATCGGCGCCATGAAAATCAATGAAGAACTCACCACAGCGGATGCCCGAGAAATCAAAACCGGGCGGCGTCCTGGCTCGGGCAACAGCCGCCAAACGGTGCTTGAAGCGGCACGCGCGTGTTTTGCCAGCGACGGTTTCGGTGCGACCACGATGCGCCGCGTGGCCGCCGATGCCGGCGTTGACGTGTCCATGGTCATGCAGTTTTTCCGTTCAAAAGACGAGCTGTTTGCGGCGGTGATGAATATTCCGGAATCGGCTCTGGAAAAGCTCGGCGCCGTTTTCGCTGGCACCGACGAGCATCTTGGGGAGCGCGTGGTTCGCGCGTTTCTCCAGGCGTGGGAGGGAGCGCCAGAAGAGTCGGAACCGCTGATGGCGATGCTCAGAAATGCGATGGTCAACGAGCAGGCGCGTCATCAACTACGCGACTACATTGAGTCGCGATTGATTGCAGGCGCAGGCGAATCGCTTGGTCAAGACGCGCGCCTGCGCGCAGGCCTGGCGTTGTCCATGTTGGTGGGAATAGTGACCGGACGACAAATCATCGGCGTGCCGATTCTTGCCGCGACCGATCGGGAGACGCTGGTGGCGGCGGTTGCCCCGGCGATTCAGCACACGCTGCTGCCACCGCCAAAGTGTGCAATCGCCACTGATTGATTGGGGGCATGGTGTTCACCTCATTACGTCAGGTGAACACCATGGTTCCGTTCAAGGCTACAACGCTTGACCGGTCAGGGAACGATCGGCAGTTGCAGGAAACTCGGGTACTCCGGCCCAGTGTAAATGCGGTTCACGGCATCGACGTGGTAGCTCTTGTCATAGGCACGAACCGGTACGCCGGCCGGCGCATAAGGCTGGATATCCACCAGCAAACGGCAGCCTTTGCGGATCCTCGCGGTGCTCGGGTTCAGACCGATTTCAACCGGCACGATGTCTCCTCGCTGCAGCGGCGCGCAGTCTTTCTCCAGGTGGGTGTGCACCGGCCAATATTCGGTAGTGCGTTCGGCATCCAGCGCACGGCGGGACACTTTCAACAAGCCATGCCCGACCGGATGGATGTGCACCGGATCCACCGGCAGCACCACGGATTCGTAACGGATTTCGCGATCCTGCTCATCAAGAACCCGCAGCGAGACAAATACGTCCATATCTTCGCTGGTCGATTCCACCCACAACCCGACCTTCATGTAGCCGGCGAGGGTCATGTCTTCGCTCATCGGCTCGCTGACAAACGAGATGCCGGTCGACCAGCGTGGCGTGCCGTCACTGGAGCCTGCCGGTGCGAGGGTTGGCGTGCCCAGATCAAGGTGCGCATCGTATTCGGCGCGGCTTTGTTCGGTGGGCAGTGACTCGGTGATGCGCAGCGCATTGGGACGACGACCGTCGTTTTGCCAGTCTGAAGGGCGAGCATCGAGGTACCAGCGACGGTATTCTGTACGCGCTATCGGCCACTCGTTTTCATGCAGGACGAAGTGAGCTCCGCTGCCTGTTCGCACCTGCACTCGCACCGGCGCTTCATCCATCACGCCGTTGTCGATGCCCTTGAGCCAGTAATCGAAATAGCGCATGTGTTCGGCGATCGATTTGTTGCTGTAGGAGTCCGGGAACCAGGCATCTGCGAAATCGAATTTGCGCGCTTTGGCAGCGGTGGAACGGATGTAAGTTTCGCTGCTGCCGAGTTGGTGAATGATCGCACCGACTTGCGGGCCGACGATCCACACCGGGGCAGTGGCTTTGCTCATGTCCGGACGCATGAAGATGCTGCCGCGCGGGCCATAGGCGTTGATGTCGTTGAACGGCGTCGCCAGCACGCGGGCCATCCAGTCGGTTTCCGGACGTTCGCCACAGTGGTTGTTGCCGGACCAGATCTTCCACCACCAGTTCCAGAAGCCGGAGCCGAAGATGCCACCGCCGTACAGGGCTTCGTTGTAGATATCCGCGTCGGTGCCTTGCGCAATCATCGCCTTGAGGTGCGAAGGTTGCAGGCTGGCCACACTGTGCTGGGCCATCGCCAGGTACGACATGCCCCACAAACCGACGTTGCCATTGGACCAAGGCTGAGTGCCTGCCCATTCGATGGCGTCGTAATAATCTTCGGCTTCCTGAACGCTGAAGGGCGCTTGCAGGCCCGGGCTTTTGCACACGCCACGCGCGTCGACGCGGATGCACACATAGCCTTCAGGAACCCACACCGAGGTGTCGACGGTCTCGTGATTTTCGTACTGGGCGCCATCCGGATTGCCGGAAAAATAACGATCCTCCATCTGCTCCTTGCGCAGAACGTCGGCCTCGTTGCAAATGCAGTCGTGATAAAAGCTCTTGCCGTAAAAGCCCTTGCTCATGACGATCGGATATTTACCCGACTCGGCAGGCCGGAAGACGTCGGCGCAAACGTATGAACCGTCGCGCAAGGGAATGCGCACATCTGTCATCTTGATGATGCCGCGAATATTGCGGCGCAATTCGTTACGGCTGGTGGCGGCATCGCACAGTGTACGCGGCGTTTTGTCTGTGAACACACCGGGCGTAGCGTTGAGTGTTTCGAGAATCTGCAGCAGGTTCGGATCGTTGGCAAAATCGACCACGCCGCCTTGGCCCATCGGCATCACCGGTGGGCTGAAATTGATCGGCTTAGCGCCAATCAGCTCATGCACAACCGGCGCAATTTTTACGCCTGACTCGATGCTGCCTTGTTGATCCAGGGTATGCACGAAACGGGCTAGGTTGGTGACCGAAGGATCGAGCAGCTTATCGATCTTGCCGTCGACACGATTGGCCAGTTGCGCCAGATTCAGGCGTGGTGCGGCCTGCATGGCGCCCAACACGATACCGCCGACAGCGAAGCTGATGGCTTCGCCGGCGCGGTAGTGGAATTCACCACTGTCGGAGGTCACGCCGGATAGGGTGGGGGTCTGATATTTGAGTCCGGCGATCGGGCCGGCAAAAATACCTGTCAATACGGGGCTCAGTGCAGGTGCAGGAGACAGACTCATGCTGGATTCCTTATTGTTCTTGATTATGGGATCGATTCCAGTAAGGTACGGCGGACGAGAAAATAATTCAACACTCGTTGATATGGACGATGTTTCGTAATAATTTGGATATGACTATGAAGAAAGAAACCACTCCTGCGCCGCGTCGTGGGCGTCGGCCAGGCCCCAATAGCACGCGGCATCTGGTGCTCGAAGCAGCACGTGCGCGTTTTGCCAGCGACGGGTTTGCCGGCACGACTATCCGACTTGTGGCAGCTGACGCTGGGGTCGATGTGGCTCAGGTGATGCAGTTTTTTCGCTCCAAGGACGAACTCTTTGCCGCTGTGATGGCGATCCCTGCGTCGGCGCTGGAGCGTTTCGATGCGCTCTATGAAGGACCGGACGAGCATTTGGGCGAGCGGGTCGTGCGTGCGTTTCTCACAGCGTGGGAGGGCATCCCGGAAGAATCGGAACCGTTGATGGCCACGCTTCGTGGCGCGTTCGTCAATGACCAGGCACGCGATCAGTTACGCGCCTTCATTCAATCGCGATTGCTGGGTGGTACTCACGAGCATCTCGAACCTGAAGCTAAGCTGCGATCCGGCCTCGCGGCGTCCTTGCTGGTCGGCATGGTGGTCAGCCGACGCATCATCGGCGTGCCAATGATGGTTGCCGCAGAACCAGAAGAACTGGTGAGGATCATCGGTCCTGCCATTCAAAAGATTCTGGTACCCGAGAGCTGATTGATTGAGCGCGGCGGGAAAATCCACAACGATCTGCCCATGCATTGAAAGAGGAGGGAGCACATGGCCAATTTTTCAGCCGCCAGTTTCAAAACAGTCCACCTCGGAATATTGCTCGGACAGACCGCCGCGCTGAAAGACCGGCTATTAGATCGGCACCTGGTGCCGCTGGGCATCACCGCCGCACAACTCAAAGTGTTGCGGATCGTAGGTCGCGGCGATGACACGGCGGTGGCGTTGTGTCGACACCTGTCCATTCACAGCGCGTCGATGACGCGAATGCTTGATCGCCTTGAACGCAAAGGCCTGATCGTCCGCACACAGGATGGTCAGGATCGACGCCAGGTGCGTCTGATGCTGACCGAGAAAGGCGAATCACTGAGATCGATGTTCCCGCCGATGGAGGCCGTCGCGATGAATGAATTCACGGGTTGCCTCACCACTGAGGAGCTGAAGTGCCTAGAGAGTCTATTAGGAAAAATGCTCTCAGACGTTTCCCAGTAGCGTGATCACCAACACAACGTGATCCGCTGCCGAACTACGTCGCGGCTCAAACGCTTAAAACCGCTCGACAGACATCCCGAACAACGCGCCACTGCCGGCACGGATGCTTTTCCAGGCTATCAATCCGTGGCAGCAGCCGCGCATGGACAAGGGTTCTATCGTGATCGCCTGTTCAGGCGCGGCATCGATGGGGTTGCGGCCCCTGACACTGGATCGGTTTCGCCGGCGCTTTCCCGGCATCCGCGTGAAGGTGATCGAAGGCACGTATCCGACTTTTCGGTGTATCACACGGAATTTCTGCTGACCCCGGCCGCGCAATTTCTCCACGACATGGCCGAACAGGCAGCGCTGGACAGCAACGCTACGCTGCGTCGCCGGTTAGAGCGCGAAGGCAGCGCTTACCAAGCGATTAAAAATGAAGTGCGTCTCGGCGTAGCATTCAAACAACTGCGGAGTTCCGCAAGAAGCATCGGCGAAATCGCCAAGCTGGTCGGGTTCCAAGAGATAAGCGCATTTCACCGTGCGTTCAAGAAATGGACAGGGGAGAGCTCGGGACGATATCGGAAAAAGGCTAATGCCTGAAGATCACCAAAGAGGGCGCCTCAATATTGACTTATAACTCAACTAAATAGATGTTTAGTTGAGTTGGCAAATGACTTTACCATTGAGGTTGTTAGGAAGGCATCACGACTGGTAGTACATAGTCTAGCTTCAAGAGCAAAAATCACCCATCAGGCAACTTGCGCTATGTGCTCTGATGTGGCATCAACCTAATCTTGCGGAGTAGCAAAACTGGAAAAATCCGTAGTGATTGATACGTTTCTCCTTGATATTTTAATGGTCGATGAAGAGGGACAACACCTACCGAAACCGATGATTACGGTCATCATCGACAGTGCATCAAAAGCAATAATAGATCTAACCATCTCAACGCGAACCCCAAAAGTTCGAGCAGCGATACAGAGCATTGAAACCCCAGCGGCGCTAGGCAAATCAACGCTTGTACGCAGGCTCAGTACCATTCTGTTAACTCGTTTTTTGACTTGTTAACTACGGTAGTTAACAAGTCAAAATTGTGGTTTACAGCGGTACGGGACTATCAATTTGCTGAGCTTTTGAATCTGCCGAATTCTGGCGAGCTTCCAGGATATTTGGTGGCAGGAAAGCTGCACAACCCTCAAGCCCAAGGTGAACACCGCAAAACCCTCCGTATCTGCATGTAATTCGGCCGACGTTTGCCTTTTCCCCATACCGGTAGTGGCTGCCCTTGAAACCAGCGCACCAACTCCATGCTGAACGCTACAGATTTCACACAGCGACGTGATTGCAGGTGGGGATGTGTCGTAAGCATTGCAGCCCCTAGGCTGCCAGGTAATCGCACTAGCTCTATGACCTTAACTGAATGGAATGTCTCAGCCGTTGATCCTTACCACGAGAGACAACCGGTGAAATCCGAGCATCAACTCTGCGCTGCAGGCTTCAGATTTCACGCAGCGTCGTTTTGGGGAAATAGACCCGCGCGGGCCCAGCAAGTAAAACCTTTAAACGGAGACCGCGAGTATTAATGGAGACAAAAATGAACACGGTATGGAGAACCAGTGCAGATCATCGGGCGATCGTACTGACCCTAAACTCATCAGATAGAATGCTAAATGCGCGGGTTAGACCACGAGGAAGTAATTTTTTTTAATGGAGACGAAACCATCGTTTCAAACATTTACTTCCCAAAATTTCAAACTTTTACTTCAGAGCGCTGAGCGATGCTGGAGATTGAAATGCTGTGCGCAACCACCCCAACCTCGTAATACTTTGTTACGTGTAATGTATATTATGTTAAATCATGTATTACGGAATGGTGTTCACAACCTCTCTGTCTGTCTCCACTAACCTACGCAACCGATTCCACAAACCCCCGTACTCCTTGCAAATCAGCATCCATGGCACCCAGAGCTCAAGCATTTTGTCATCTCCCGTTTCTCAAACCTGCGAAGCACTATCAGTATTCACCGCCGCCCAATTCATTCCTATACCGCTTTCCCATCACGACGCTGGTGGACTAATGACCTAAACATCTTCACCAAAACAGTGACCATCACCAACTTAGCTACCACTCCATGTCACTGATCAGGTCACGCACTGCCGAACTAGATTAACGCTATAAATACAGCATCCATTTCCCTTTCATTTTTCTTTGCTAACCTGAAGCCAACTTCAAACCGATCCCGAATACCTCAACGAGATTGTAGCTCGTGGGAGCGCTTATGGCGGTACCGTTCACTCCATTCCCTATTTTCGCGCCGTATGAACATTGGAAGCCTGTTGGCGCAACCGATGTTCCGGAAAACCTAGCCGTCCGACGTAGACTCGACGACGTCGATCCAGCCTGCCAGGCGTACCTGAGCATCCTGTACTGCTCGCATTTCCTGGAATATTCATCACACCGGTGGGCCCCAGCTTGGGCCAAGTCTCTCTATACCCAGACCTGCCGATTCCTCGAGCAGATGCTGAATTGGAGCTTTAATGCTGGCATTTCACTCTTGGCCTGGGAGACGCCGCATTTCCTGCAGTTTCTCGAATTCCTATGCCATCCCCCGATTTCATGGTGTTCAACAGCGTCACACACCAAATATGGAGGGACTGCAGGACAGGCCTTCAAAACCCGGCCCATCAACGAGCGATGGAAGCTCTTTTACCGACATATTGACAGTGCCGGCGCTGCCAAGCCTACCCGCAGAGACATGCAGCGGTGCGCTAAGATCGTGAGGGATTTCTTCGATTTCTACATCTCGGATACCACCGCCGAAACCGTCTCCGACAATCGCTCGGCAAATTTTTCGGACAGGGGCTCATCAGCCCGTTCTGTAGGAAAAGCTCCAACGACAGCCAGAAATAGCGCCAAAAACGACGTTAAAAATAGCCACACAGGCAATGCTTCAACTTCCCAGCTAAGAGTGAACTGCGCCCAAACCGCCCCGACTGGTCTCTTCAAAACCTTAGCTGAAAGCCGGCCATTAGTGACCCACGAGCCTCACGAGCTGGAATGGGCATTCCAGCAACTTATGGACGGTGTCGTTCCGGTATTACGGTCAGAACAGATACTCTTCTACATGGCAATTGCCCGATTTTCCCGTATAAAAATTTCGCATGTACACTCCTTGAGCCAGTTTCAAAGGAACTCAGAAAGTGGCTGGACTTTCGCGAACGGTCTGCCATCTGGCGCTGTAATGGAACTTACCTCCGAATTTTCGGCTCATCTGGAGCGTTACCTCGGATGGTACTCAATTGATTTTAGTGAACCATTGCCAGTACTACCGGCTTTCCCTTCGAATGACGGCAGCATCAGTTATGCGACTGATACGCTCGAGTCGCACCTCAAACAATTTCGCAAACGGCTATCAAGTGCGGCTAGCGTTTGTGCTGACTCGGCGATCGCGAGAGCCGAAACTAATTTCGCAGGCATGACATTCACCACGATTCGAAGATCTACGATATTTACTTGGAAGACCTATGGGGCCGAGTTCGTTGCTCAGCGTCGTCGCGAATGGGTCAAACGTTCCAGGTAGTCACTGGTTGAATCTTCATGAGAGATCGCCAGATATGGCTTCGCTGCCTTCAATTGGCGTGGCTCTACGAGCACGGCTGTCGTGAATCAAGCCGCCCGCTGGGCGCGCGTCTTGACCCTGGCGGGCTTACATCCTCACGCCTGCGCGCTCCGCTTACGATCGCCATCAAGGGAAATCTTTGCCTGGGTCAGATGTGCTACAACCAGCCGACGACTTGGCTGCCTCGGCTGATTGCAGATTGCTGAGGGCACGGCGGATTGGGTAGTAGTATTCCCTGGCCCACAGCACCCGATTCAGCAGGAGTTGTTGGTTACCGCCGGTCTGTCTGATCTTTTCGGTTCACAGGGCGTTCCTCAGAGCGTCGGTGATACTCAGTGGTTGGCGGCGGCGGTGTCTTGTTTTCCTGATTCTTGGGTTTCTGATCATTGCTCATGCAAATAGCTCCTTGCCGATGTTGATTACTGCCAACAGTGACAACGCCCAGGCGGCGCAGACCATCTCGTTGTAGGCAAAATCTAGAGGTATGGATTTCTCGTCGATGGCTGACTTCAATTTTTCCAACGTATCTGTGTAGCAGTTGTAGACATGCTGCTGGTGATCTGGTGCATCAGCCGCTTTAAGCCATTCTACAGTCGTACGACTGGAAGGTAGCGTTGGGCAGTCTCGAATCCTCAAGGCGCTCAGGGCATGGCCCCACGAGCACACCACACAGAAAGCTGCAGCGAAAAAGCACCCAAGCGCAATGAAGTCCCACGGGCCGTTGAGAGTGAAGAGCACCCTCCCCTTGGCGCTGACGAGTGCCGTCAATGCGGCGATTACCACCGAAACAGCGGTCAGGAACTTAGCGCATTTGTTTTCGAAGTGATCGAACCGGGCTTGCTCGTCCTTGTAACGATCTTTCAGGTAAGCCAGGGTGTCGTCCATGAAGGTGTCCGTCTGGCCGTCTTCAATTTGGAGGCGGCGGGTCTTAATAATACTGGTCAAGCGCAGCGCGGATAAGCCAAGCTGCCACTACAACGCCATGGGGTTGGGGGAAGTCATGAGCTCAAATCACTATCGCAGTTTAGTGCGTGGCCACCAGCAGCGAATCGCTCGCCTGAGAGAGTCACACTCGCGAAAAATCCATGAAGCGGCGAAGCATGGTGAATCCGCACGAAAGGCCGCGGTGGAGGCTACCCGGGCTCAGTCTGCTTCGACCGCCAAAACAAAGCAACAGCAGGCTCAACGGTACGACGGTCAAAGAACCAAGGCCGAGACAGATGCTGCAAAAATCATCGCAGAGATTAACCGCGAGATGGTTCGCCTCACTGCCGATCAGCAGCGACTAGACAAGGCCCTGGAACGTGAGCAGATTAACGAAGCTCGTAAGCTCAAGGCTGAGCAGGCACGTCTTCAACGGAAAACCCTCCAGGGAGCCCAAGCGCAGAGTCGCCAGCTCGGTTCTCTTCAAGTTGGTCTCGCCCAACAGGTGGCTCGGGCAGAAGAGCTTGAACGCGAGTTGGCAAAGCTTCAGGAACTACCTGAGCAAATCCAGATTCTGTTCTTCGGTGCTGATCCCGGCCGCAAATCTCAGAAAGCCTTGGATCTGCAAAACGAGATTCGTCAGGTGAACGCCTATATTCGCGCCTCGAAACACCGCGACGCCCTAAAAGTAGATTCGCACTGGGCAGTGCAAGCTGAAGACATACTCCAAGCTCTGGATGAACGCGAGCCTGCAGTCATCCACTTTAGTGGGCATGGCACCCCTGGTGGACACCTAGTGGTGGAGACACCTACTGGTGAGCCTCACGTGGTTCCCTTACAAGGGATGCTGCGCGCGGTGATCGGAAGCAAGAGGTACCTAAAAGTCGCTGTATTCAATTGCTGCCACTCCCATGAATTGGCGGAGCAATGTTCCAAGCACATTTTGGCCGCTATTGGCATGGATGGCGCTATCGCCGACGTAGCAGCGAAAGACTTCGCGGCGCGATTCTATGCGTCGATCGGCTTCGGACAGGACGTTCTCCAGGCGTTTGATAGGGCCGTCACACAGCTAGAGATGAAGTACCCTGGTGAGGCTCATATCCCTAAACTCTATGTGAATCCGCTGGCGGGTGAAGGCGATCTGACGCTGGTCAAACCCTAAAGCGCGCAGATTCTGATAATCACAAGGGGCCAGCACCATAAAAGGAGTGCTTCGGCTCCTGTAAAGATGGTGACCGATACAGCAAGGGATTTTCGAGCAATGCCTGAGCAGGCATGTGCCCCAGGTATTACAAGCCAAGATCTCGTGCGAACAGCTTGCAACGAAGGGTATCTGGTACCAAGCCATCTTTAACGAGTTTCTCCAATAGCGCGTAAGTAAAGTCGACCCATGATTCGACTGTGTAATTCCAATCCATGCCAGGAGTCCAGATGAAAGCCTGTCGATCACGTTTTACTTTCAGATGTGCCAATGTTCTTATTGCTACAGCGCCCTTCCCTTCAAGGATCTCCGCTGGTTGAACAGATGCTGGTGAGGGTGACCTGAAGGCCCTTCGTAGGTGATCGTGATAAGTTATCGTCGAGGTGAATTTTTCCAGAGTAACTTCGAACATCGAAGATATATCTTTCACTGAGTACGCTAAGCTCGCCGCCCGCCAGATTAAATTCACCTGTTCAATGTCAAACCCGTGCTCTAACGAGGACTCCTGCACACTCGAATACAGTCTACGAACTTCGAGAGGGATGCCTGTGCCAGCCGGTTTGAAGGCGTTTTTTGCCTGGTTGATATCCGTTCTGTTCCATTTTTGCTGGTTATTTACGGCGGCGGAGATTGATACGATTTGTTGCATTTCTGCGACTGTTACTTTGCTGTTTTTATTCGGCCTCAACCCTGACTTCATCTCGCAACCTCGCGTTAAGTTAGCAACAGCACGTTCTACAGTGCCGGTATAAAGACGATTACGGTTCTGGATCTGATAGCCTGCGCTTCTAGCGGCATTCGTAACAGCGGTGGAGCGTAAGGCACTTCCAAAGCGCAACACTACCTCTGATTTACCGCTGGTCAATTTAGACGCCTGCCAGGAAGAGAAGGCTTCTATCAAAACATCCTCCGGCTTAGAGGATGTACTCAATGCCTCGCGAAGAACACAACCACAAATTGGATCAATAAGGAGCGTCAATTTCGCGCGCCCAATTGCTGTGGTGCGATCACTTCCATACACCATGATAGTAAGTGTAGTGGATTCGATGACTGGTGCCGCCGAGTGAGATTTCATTGACTGGCCTCTTGAATTTAACGTTTACAGGCATCTAGGCGTTATAATTTAATCCGGGCGACGTTCCCGCTCTGCGCACTTTCCCGCGCAGTTGAGCTACATCATTCGCTGTCGTCGGTGTAATATGCCAAATGCAGGATCAACCATGCAGCAACATCCGCAAATGAGTTCGCCTGGCCGCAGCCTTATGGGATGCAGCCTTTCCAGCCCTTAAAAATTAGACCCGAACGACCGGCTTTCCAGAACGTAAAAGTACATGGTGCGGAGTGTAGGCATTCCCCCTCACGCCACCAGCGGGCGATGGCATTAAGTTTCCACGTGTATGGTGCAGACCAAAACGACGTAGCATCCTGCTCAAGATCTAAGTTGCATACGATGGAGCAATCTTTCGAGAATAATGTTCCAAGCTCCTCATTCAGGATATATCGTAGAACCTTTTCGGCATAATGAGATTCAAAGTCTTCAACGCCAAGCAACACAAATGCCTGAGGATCCCCAAGCCGGCCGACACTGTCTGGATAAAAAGTTGGGAACAGTTCTTTATTGGTGACAGGTTGAAGGTGTGATTGCCCTATCCCTTCCATACAGGCATCCATGCAAATCTCCCAGTTCTCCCAGTCTTTACAAAGCTCTGACGCTCGTTCGGATGCCATGCCATCGTTAAGAACCAGTAACTGTGCATCATCCAAATCAGAATGTGGATCTGAATTACGCTGCTCTTTTTCAAGCAAATGAGAGGACTCATAGCCAAGATAGGCTGCGACTATCTCCCGAATCGCGAAATAAGAAGTCTCTACCTTGGCCGATGCCAGAACAGCGGCAGAGCGCTGGACGGCATTTTCAAATAACCTTGTCATAAAGAAAATTCCGTGCAGAACCTGATGAGCAATGTAAGTAGATGCTTGTGTTGACTGGATTACTTCTTGATCATTCGAGTTTGAGGTTAGAGCGTAAATCCGGGCTGTCAAGAGGACATTCGTGTGCGCACCATGTTGCGATCAGAAATTGTACGATACGAAATAAGCATTTAATTAATTATTGAGGACTTTGTCGCTCACCACCAGAGGCTGGATGCAAAAAGCCCACTAAGTAGACTATTCAAATCCTGCACAAAAAAACGCAATAATCCCAATGGGTTGCGATCAGCTGGATGCAGGAAGCTTAATCTACTAAGTGTATTTTTGAGCGAAATTTTCCGGCCCCCTGCCCCCCTCGTCAAAGGTGATTTTTTCGGCTGGCTTCAGACCAGCGGCACGAATCCCCAAGGCCATCCTTGTCACGGCAACAGATAATTTCCATTCCCAAGGCCGTCTTTGGAAATCACACTGCTCCACTTTCTCTTGCGGCTACCCTATTTGGTTGCGTGCCAGCTGGCTCCAAAGGCATTCTGAAGAAAGTATGCAGCATCCCGTCGATGGTTTACATGCATACATTCTAAATACAATAGCCGTGAGGTTGAAAATGTCCGTCAGCAATATAAATACTCCAACTACCAAGACTAGAACAGGCACGAAGGCGTGGTTTAGCAGGAATCGTCTGCCCCCTGCCCATAAACGACTCATAAGTCTCAGCCAATTCCAGGCGAAAGGTTGGTTTTTCACGGTGGTAGACACTATGTCCAAAGGTTCCTATCTAGACCAGTTAAACGCGATGTGCGCGTTTGACAGAGAGGTCGAGCAATTTTGTTTAGGAAATTTTGCTGCGATACACCTACTGACCTCCGCAACTTGGAACGACAGAGTAGCGGCAGCTTGGTGTTTGGTTGGTGCGGAACAGCGAGCGATTGCCAGGCAATTTGTGGCAGACGAGGCACACAACTTTTGGCCTGACACGCAATTCTGTAATCCTGGTTGGGACGAGTATGTTCAAGCAAGGATCACCGCTATCAACGCAGGCGAGACGGAGCGCTCTCAGTTTGAGATCGTCAATTTTGTTGGTCAGCCTGCCCGTACCCGCCTTGATTTTACGCAGTAGTAAATAATGCCAGTGGTGTTGTTGTCATCAAATCCACTTGGCAATGAGCAGTCGTTCTGACCGCCCTCCCGGACTTCATTAAGTTCGGTGAAAGAGCGGACACTGCGGCGATCAGGCAACTGGCCGATGCCGCTGTTTCATTGCTTAAGCGATGCAATGTCCAGCGCGCAGTAGCGTGCGGTTAGCTAGTAAGTCTGGCAGTGCACTGCCCCCGCCGAGTTATTGCGCAGCTTGAACAGCTGCTGGGGGCTGCGTAGCACGCCATCGAAGATCAACAGAGGTTGGCTAAGTGGACATTCGGCTTTCGCTGGGGGTTCGAAGGTCGCCCTTTCTGGCTGCCGCCCCGCCCCAATGGCCAGCTACAGAGCTCTCGTCTAGTCAGGCAACGAACCCATGCTCCAAGCGCCTGATGTACTCAATGGCCGTATCAGTTTCGAGCCTTGTTGTGACCATGGCCTCTGGAGCTTTGCCGCCAAACGCTTTCAGCGGGCCCGACATCCAGCGCCGAGCTGCATCAAGATCGCCGCCGAACAGACTCGTTGCTGCATCGAGCACTTCTGAATGGCGAGCGAGTTGATCGGGGGGCAAATTGCTCATTGAGAGATTCCGTCTGGGTTAGCAGCCCTCCGTCGAGGGCTGATTGCATGGATGATTGCCGTGGGACTGGGCCGGCATACGAGTTGGCCTGAGCAGTATTTCAAAGGCAAGGCCTACCTGAGCTCGCCTAGCCACCGCCATTCGTGCCTTACTCGCCCCTCTACCAAACTTCGTCGAGATCGATGTCGTCGGCAGCGTTAAGAACTGGCTGCGCGGGTATTCCTGGCTCGCCGTCATCATCATCGCCTTGGTCGGTTGCGTCAAAGTACTCTTCATCCATGTCATCAAAGTCAAAGTCGTTTTCGATTGCGTCGTCGGAGTCGAAATCAATATCGACGGGCGCTGACTGCTTGACCTGGAAGATGGGAGGAAGCTGAGCCGCTTCACTATAAAAGCCTACTCCAGCATCTAGCAGTGCTGCGAAGCAAGCATCATCCCGGATGAATTCAACGCTTTCGTTGGCAAGCCAGCTCCGGCGTCCGCCCTCATAAGCCAGCATCCAATTATTGCCTAGAAGCGCCTGAGTCATCGCCAAAGGCCCGAGGTCGCTAAGGTCAAGATCACCGCGCACCAAACCTGAGTGATTCAGATCCAAGGCTATGAGGGAGCAAACGGAACTCTCCATCTGTAGTACCTGCTGCACAAGTGCTGCGTCCAGAGGGATTTGAAGCTCCTTGCACAACCAAAGCAACCAGGCCGTTTCACTGTGATGGTTCGCCGCTGACGCTGATCCAAGGAGGTTTCTGCAGAAATCGCCGAGTGCTTCCATGTTCAATTGATACTGATGGCCATGGTAGGTCACGAGAATCTGAGTGATCACCTGAAGCGTGTTGGGAAATCCATACCCGCATTTGAGTAGGTACGCTTCGGCAATAGGCCAGTTGGATTTTTTGATGATGGTGGACGAAAGCTGCTTTAGGCCATATTTCACCAAGCTTTCGTCCTTGAACCGCGCCTCCAGCGAGAACAACACCTCAAAATAGTGGTGGATGTCGTCCTTTTGCTGCCGCCGCTTCGCTGAGACTTTCAGCTTCTTGAGGGTGTATTTCCAAGACTCCTGGACGAGCTCGCGAACTTCAACAATCTTCGTTTTTGAAGCATTGATCTGGAGCTCAAATGCGCTGACGCACTTGATAATGACAGCCAGCGCACGTTCTGCCTCTTCCCGAGTGTTGAAGAAGAAGGTGAAATCGTCGACATAGCGAAAGCCTTTAGGCCAGCCGCCCAGGGCATTTCGGATGGACTCGTCAATTGCGACGCCTATCATTTCCGCAATGATGTGTGAAGTGTCCGGGCCAATTGGCAACCCAATGGTCTGGCCATCCTGCGTGCCCATGCAGCGCTGATCTAGAATGTTACCGAAGTACTGAGGGATTTTGCCCCTGTTCACCTTGGCAACAGCTTTCGAATGCAAGGCCCACGGTATCGTATGGGTGTAAATGGTTGGGAAATAGCTCGAAATATCAGTGACCAGTGCAAAGCGTGCTCCTGCCGAACGGCGCACGCGCTCCTCGTACAAATCAGTGAATTTCGTCAGTTCAATTGCCCGCAGCGAGCCTCCTTCTCCTGGGATGCTGCGAGAGATTTCACTCTTGTTGAAATGCTCCTGGATTTGTGGCCAATACCGGCAGATGTCCTGGGCCAGCCCAAAGAAGTTGACGGGGTTCGGTATAGAAGTTGTACGTCTACTATATGACGACCTGGCCACAGAAAATCGTTCGGATTGGGAGAGTATGCGCCTTCTTCCGTCCAGGGCGTCATCCCAGCAGGCTTGGAGTGCCCCAATGTTTTCTGCCAACTGCTTGGTGCTGAAGCCCACCGGCAGTTGGATAGGAAAATACCCTCTCGAAAGCAAGTCCTGTAGCTGCATGGCTCTCCTTGGCAATCCGGCAGTGGTGAATGAAAGGTCGCAGTTCACCCCTTGTGAGGTGCATAGTCAATGTAGCCTCTCTCATCGCCGCCGTAGAAGGTGTCACGATCTGCAGGGGTAAGCGGCCAATCATGCTCGAGCCTGGCAACCGGATCCGGATTGCTGATGAAAGCCTGGCCGAACTCAGCAAGGTCAATCAGGCCCTCGGATACCAACTCCTCTGCGCGTTGACGGCTCATCCCACCGGCCAATATCAGTGCGGTACCGCCGAGTTTTGGCTTCATCTGCTTCAACAATCCAAATAGACCACCGCCGGGACTCGCCCTGAACGGCCCGATCAATGCGCTCGAAGCTGTCTTGGTTCATCACGTGGACATAAGCCAGGTGGCGCTTGCCGATCTCCTCGGCGAGCGCGAGGTAGGTCTCATCAATTTGATCGTAGAGGGGCATGTCGAAAAGTTGACCATAGGGTGAAATTCGAATCCCCACACGGTGCGCGCCAATTCGTTTGACGACCGCATCAATAACCTCAACGGTGAAACGCAGCCGATTTTCCAGCAGGTCACCGGAGTACTTATCTGTGCGGTCATTGACCCCTGGATTCAAAAACTGCTCGTGGAGATAGCCGTTTGCTCCGTGAATTTCAACGCCATCAAAACCGGCCTGGATTGCGTTTTCAGCAGCTTGTGCGAAGTCCTCGACGATCCGCTCGACCTCGTCGGTGTGGAGTTGCCGCGGCGCTGGAGGTTCGACGCGATCAGGCTCACCCTTCTCGTTGTAGCCATATGCTGCAGAGTCCTTGGCACGCTGAGAGCTCGGGCTGACTGGCAACTTACCGTCGTCCTGAATCGAAGGATGCGAGACACGCCCTACGTGCCAAAGCTGCGCGAAAATGTGCCCACCGATCGCATGCACCGAATCTGTGACCAGCTTCCAGCCATCGATCTGCGCTGCGCTGTAAATTCCGGGGTTGAACAGGTAGCCCCGGCCTTCCCGTGAGATGGATGTCCCCTCGCTGACGATCAAACCAGCTGTTGCACGTTGGGTGTAATAGAGAGCCGTCAGCTCATCCGCGACATCATTGGATGCCCTGGCGCGCGTCATGGGTGCCATCACGATGCGATTCTGTAAATTGAGGCCCGAGAGATCAAAAGGTCTGAAAAGGTCAGTCATAGTAAGTCTCACTGATGAGGGTAAGTTTTACGACCTCGTCTGCACTGGGCAACGGAGGCGATTACCCTATGCTAAGCATCAGTGATTGATGCGACTACAGCGATAATTAACAAATTAAAATTGCTGGAATCGCAATTTATGTAGCGGACTAACCTGACATTGCATATCCGGGCTTGGAGCCGGTCGAGCCTTTTTTCGCTCAAATCCGGAACGACCCTTAGGATCGGAACGGCCTGGCGATACAGCACAGAGCATTGATGGCCTATAACGCGCCACCTATACTCCACGCATCCCATACAGGAGTATCAAATGTCCAGACTTGCAGAATTCCGTGCGTTGGAGCAACAACTGGCTGCTCAGTTGGCCGAGCTCGAGAGCCTCAAAAACGATGATGGTTTAAAGCGCGAGATCGAGTTCGAAAAAAAGCTTCGTGATCTGCTCTCTGAATACGGCTACAGCCTGCGCAATATCATAGCCATTCTTGATCCACAATCCGCTTCTCGACGCGCGCCAGCTGTTGTTGCTGAGAAGAGCAACCGCAAGCCGCGTCAGACCAAGGTTTACAAGAACCCCCACTCCGGTGAGCTCGTGGAAACCAAGGGTGGTAACCATAAGACCCTAAAAGAGTGGAAGAGCCAGTACGGTTCTGACGAGGTTGAAAGCTGGCTGGCTAAGTAAATCCTGGACTATGAGAAAGGGCCTGGTCATGGCCCTTTTTTTACAACAACAGTGGTCACATCTTTACCCGGACTGTCTGTCACCGCCATCCCCACATTCCCAATCTCCCCGAGCTCCCTGCCCGCTTTAAGGCCAGCGTACCAAGTCCAGCTCCTTGATCCGAATGGCCATAGCCGAATCTGAGACCCCAAATTGCTGGGCCAAGGACACTAGGTTCCTGTTGTTGAAACGGGGGCACCGCGCAAGCGCCAGCTCACGTTCCTTCGATTCTTTTGGAGCGTAGAGCAGCCGATTTGGATTGATTGGATCGAGGTGATAGGCGATCACGTCGCTGAAGCGCAATCGCCCGATGCAGCAGAACATGAATTCGAACCCCTCTCGGACGAGCTTCTGAGGCATGAAGAAACAAGCCGCGAAGCGATCCGCTTGCCTCTCTGCCGCAGTAAAATTGATCCATTCACATGGCATGGCCAGCATCTCCACCATTCGCGCATGCAGCACGGGGTCATCAAAGCCAAAACACAGCCACCGTTTTGCGCTCTAGTGCCGTCCTTGGCGGTGATAACTCCGCCCGCCCCCTATATGATTGGCATGAGTACCAGTACGTCATATAGCTGCAAGCTCGCCTCGACGATCACGTCGAGGAAACCGGAGGCCCGCATGCAGTACGCGTAGCGGTCAATACAGAGGGCAGTCTAAGAGATCCACATTCACAGGTCTCATTAGGCTATCAGTTTTTGACGAATGAGACGGAATAGCTCAGCTTGGTAAACCGCGTCATGCAGAGCGTCGTGATCGCCAGAGCTGTCGGGCTTGACCACCTTCTCTATCTCACTCGAGCGGGTTGACCGCCAGGTGCACTCTGAGGTACCGAAGTACATCGACTTGATGTCGAGCGCGGCTATCCCAAAGGGATTTTCACCAAGGAACTGATGGAAGTAGTAGTTCACGAAGCTCCAATCGAACGATGCGTTGAAGCCTACAAAGACAACCGACACTCCCTCTCCTGCCAAAGACTCCACCCACGCTTTGAACTGAGTCATCGCTTCGACCGGATCCTGCCCCTCCGCCGCAAGCTTCTCTAACGACAGACCAGTGACCTCTAAGGCTGCCGGCACGTATTCCTCAGAGATAGGCTTCAGATAGCAGGAAAACTGTTCTGCAGGATTCGACGCCAAGCACGCGCCGATCGAGAGCATGCTGTATTTGCCCGGGATTGGGCCTGACGCCTCGATGTCGACCGAGACAAAAATTTCCTTTTCCGACTTCATAGCGACTCCTGCTGGACAAGGCCCAGGGTGAGCAACGACCCACCTATATGGCACTGAATCATTTTGAAAGCATGTAGTTTAATCAGCGAGGATGGAGGACAGCTTTGCCCTCTCCTCCCCTGCAACCTCTCCCCGCAACCTTCTCTGACATCCGTGATGGTTATTTGTCTTCCATGACCGGAGACGGCTTCATCGCCAGAATCGAGTCAGTCAGATCCTTGTAGCTGAGCGGACGATCCGGGAATGCCTTGGCCATCGCAGTCGGGTAGAGCCGAGTACGGATGTCGGAGAACGTCCATGCTGGTTGCCCATTCCGCTCACCTGTCACCGATGCCAGCTCTGTGAGCTGCTTATCCGTGAGTCCCATGCCATTCAGATCCATGCTGAAAAGCTCCTTCCGCTCTTCAGCGTCTGGGCGGGTGAACTCTTCTACAATCGCGGCACGCCGGCGCAGCGCAGCGTCTAGGACGGAAAGGCGGTTGGTGCACAGGATCACGACAATACGCCCACCGAATCTGCGCAAGTCATCTACTCCCTGGATCAGGGTGTTCACGGCCACCTTATCTTCGTGGTGGCTATGGCTCTGCGTGCGTGAGGCAGCTATCGAATCCCCCTCATCGATAATCAGGATCGCACGACGATTCTTACCGGCCGCTTCGATGACCTCAGCCCATGCCTGTGTTAGCAGCGTGCCCATCTCACCAACTTTACCGGAGCCGCGGACGCGGTTGCTCAGTTTAAAGAGGACGGAATCCTCAGTACGGGCCTCACGCACGATGCGATTCGCGATGCACTCTGCAGTAGCTGTTTTGCCGGTACCTACGTCCCCATGAAAAATCACAAGTGGGTACTGGTCAGAGATCAGATTGCAGATCGGCAGTACACCCTTGTGATGTACCTTGCTCCACTCAGGGAGTTGCCCCTGGTTCAGAAGCAGGCGGAGCTGGTTCTGGATGCGCTCGTAGCGCCCTTCAAACCCTAGCAGTCCCTTCTCGCGCTCACTCAGCTGGCTCGCTGGCAGATCGATTGCTGTATCAAAAACGCTGTTTTTGCTCATCAGCAGTAATCCTCACGCTGCATTCCGAAATTATTGCTGGAGTATTCCCGACCACCGCTTTTGCTGAGGGTGGAGTGACTCGTATCGGCATACGATGGAGACCATCCGGTCTTCATTCGGTCAGCCATTTTTTCCCGTGCGGACTGTGTGTACGCGCTGGTGTAAGACAGGACGATCCTCAGAACAGCGCCAGTCACTTTTGGCCAGCGCGCATTGCCAGGACGATCGTTCGAAAGTCCGCCGGTCTCATCCACGCTGTAGCGAACAGCTTGCTTCTCGACGCCGTAGCTCAGCAGCGTTACGTCTACAGTTTTGAGGTAGCCATTCTTGGCTAAAAGCTCGATGTCGTGAGCCCACTTACGAGCGGTTTCTTCGGTCTCAGCTCCGCTGCTGATAGCAATCATGACCAGGTCAGCCGTGATGCGCCGTACTACAGCTTCAACATCCGTGTTCGTGTAGGAGTAGGTCTGTGTGGCCGTACTGGTCATGCTGCATCCTCAGCTTTAAAGCCACGACCGAACAGCTCCTTCCAGATCTCGAAGTCATCCTCCTCTGATGCGAAGTGGGCAGTCGCCCAGGATTCATCAGCGATCCGAACAATCTCCTTCCGTTCATCCTCAGTGATGCGGCTCGCTACGTTGTTCGTGTCGCACACGGGGTCGATGATGACTACTGGATCCGAGAAGTGAGGAACCCAGCCGTTCTCGGGGAACTTGATGACCTCTTTCAGACCCGTTTCCGCGATGTACAGAAGGAAGTCACGGAAGCGCTTTTCGAGCTTGCCGGACTTGCCGTTGACCTCGAGCACATGGGCCATGATCAGCTCGATGTGGAAAGACTTTAGCGGGCACTCCGTTTTTGTGCGCCAGCGCTTGGCCAACCGAACGAGAGTACGGAAGTCAGGATCTTCATCTTTACGATCCTTCACGAATTTCACCTGGCATGGTGCACAGGTTTCAGTCTTCGAGCCGTCAACACGGTCGAACTGCCAGCCGTAGCCTTCCTTGTCTGGGTTTGCGATGACTGGAACGATGTCCACGTCTAGCCCAGTACCAACGAAGGTAACAGTTGCTGCTTTGCGCTGGATCACGAAGTCCTCGACGGACTTGGTCGGGTACAGCTTTATCAAGGCGTCGTAGATCTTCTGGCTGAGGCTGGAGAAGGTCGCTTCGTCCACCTTCTCGCCGCTGATGTAGAACACCACGTCCACATCCACCGAGTCCTCGGATGTCTTACGGAGGATGGTGTGTTTAGCAAACGAGCCCGCCTTGACCACCCGCTTGACGGTGATTTTGTCTTGCGTCTTTAAGCTGTCGCGCAACGCTGCAATGAGACGATCCACCTGAGCGTTGTAGGTCTCACGTTTGTCCTTTGGCAAGCGCAGCACGTTGCTGTCGTAGTACTTGATCTGAGTGTTAGTGAGTGGCATGTGCCATCCCCTCCTAGAAGTGTTGAGTTAGTTGCAACAGCCTCCCTACCAGCAGCTACACCACATGCCGACGGATGAGATGGCGAAGCGATTCGTGCACCAGGCACCAAATCGCCCTTACAGCTCGCTGCAGGTCATTGCCCTTCCCCTCGCCCTCCTAAGCCTTCACCAGGGAAATTGCGCCTAGCAGCTTGCTAGCGTATGATTACTATACGCATAGTTTTTATATACAGTCTAGTTTTTATACGCTATCGAGGTTCGACATGACAAACGAGTCCAAACCAACGGACGACCAACCCAGCTCCAAGGGACGGCAAGGAGCACGTTGGGGCCAGGAGCGTCGCTTGGAATTCATCGACTATCGACTGCGATGGGATGGGCAGATCAACAGGAGCAGCCTCACAGACTTCTTTGGCATATCGGTACCCCAGGCCTCCCTAGACATCACCGAATATACAAAGCTGGCTGAGGGCAATCTGGAGTACGACACTCGTGCCAGGGTTTACCGGGCTACTGAGTCTTTCGAGGCAATATTTGAGTCAAGCGCTGTTGAACGCTATCTCGAAGATCTACTTCGCGTGGCTGTTCAACCGGAGGTGCCATACGGCAGCTTCTTAGGCTGGCAGTCGCCTGTTGCGGGTGTTCCGAAGCTGGGTCGACGTCTCAATGCAGACGTTGTTGGGGAAATCCTCCGGGCGATTCGAGAGAAAGGCTCCGTCGAGGTGTTCTACCAGTCCATGACAGACCCGGAGGGCGGTGAGCGGAAGTTATCTCCTCACGCCCTGGTGCATGACGGCAACCGCTGGCACGCACGAGCGTACTGTCACAAGCGCGAAGCCTTCCGAGATTTCTCTCTTACCAGAATCAAGCGTTGCAGCTATGCGGGCTCTGATCGGGAACGCGCCTCAGAGGACAACCCTTGGAACACCATGGTGGATGTCGTCCTGATCGCGCATCCAGACCTCAGTCAGGCAAAGCGCCGACTGATCGAAAGTGACTACCTGATGGAAGATGGTGAGATGCACATCGAGTGCCGTCAGGCACTGCTCATGTACCTCTTATTCCAGCTCAATTTGACTGAAGATCAGGCGAGTCAAAAACCCGAGGTCATCCAGGTCGCCCTAAAACATCCAGAAGCAATCAGGGCCCTGCTCAAGTACTAACACCAAGCACCAGCCAATATTCAACACCTAGCTACCGGAATCGTCACGATGGCCAACCTTGAAAATGAATTCATTCTGATCGCAGGCAGCATCTCGTCAAAGACAGAGAAGGCCTCGATTGATCTCGCACACGACTTTACTCGCGCGGTGGCCAAAAGCATCCTCGCCGCCCAAGGCGGGCTAGTTGTTTACCTCGCAGGGCTGCCAACCAACGAAAATGGTGACGCCCTGACCTTCGACTGGACGGTAGCTTACGAAGCAGAAAAGCTGCTTGCGGGCTGCACCCCCGCGCACCAACTGAAAATCGTAACCTCGCAGTTGGCCATGCGGGAGAAAATGACAGCAGAGCAGCGGATGTTCATTCGCCGACTCTCAGCTGCCAATTTTGCGGACGTGATCTACGTCGAAGACGACCTCGTCACTGGTGGAAACATCGGTGATGAGCAGGTCGATGTAGCTACGGCGATGATTGCCTTGGGTGGTGGCAAGGGGGTCTCTGACCGCGCACGCAAGATGCGTAAAAAGAAGCTTCCTATCCTCCCGTTTGACCTTCGACTCGGTGGTTTCAGCGACGATGGCCAAGGAGCGCTTGCTCTCAACGCGGCCTTCTTCAAGGAGCCCCTGACCATGTTCCCTGTCACTGGAGAACAAGCGAAGAAGCAGCTGGATAACATGTCGCTTCAGGAGCGAATCTTCGAGCTCGATGACTTGGCAGACCGCTCTGTAGCTTTGTTCCAGACAGAGATCGACGCAAGACATGCTGCGCGCAGTCCTGACCTCTTGGTTATCACGGCCATTGCGATTGAGCTTGCAGCGGCGAAAAAGGTTTTCGGTATCGCTGACGATGTCCCGGCCCGTTACACGGCACAGCGGGTGCAATACTGGCCTGTCACTATTCAGCGACCAGATGGCCCCCTGTCCTGCGTAATCGCTTCGCTAGGTGATGCTGGCAACGTGAACGCGTCGGGCATCACGATGCTGTTGCTGTCTGAGTTGAAGCCGAAGAAAGTTCTCATGATGGGCATCGCCGCGGGTCTGCGCGACAAAATGAGCCTGGGTGAAGTCATTGTGTCCGAGCGCGTCGTGTACTACGAGGGCGGAGCCGCACTGGATGGCGGTATGCTTGCTCCGCGGCCGGACATCCAGCGGCCGGGCCTCCCTACTCTTCAAGATATGAACGCTTACTTCGGTACCGCGTCTCTTTCGGATCGCTTGCAAGCGCAAGCGGATGAACTGGGCTTCTCAATGCCGGCCAAATCCAAGGCAGGTAAGGTTTCTGCCAGGCTCGCGGTGTCTCCTGCAACCATCGCGTCAGGCGAATTGCTCATTCGAGACCCGGAGCTTTTCAAAAGCTTCAGGGGCCTCCACGACAAAGCATGCGTCGCGGAAATGGAAGCTCATGGGGTTTACGATGCCTGCAACAAGCAACAAGTCCCCGTCCTAGTCATCCGGGGGATCAGTGACTTTGGTGACAGTTCGAAGGACAACACCTTCCACAGGGTCGCCTCTGAAGCTGCAGCAATCGTGACGAAGGACTACGCCACATACGGCTGGAGCCGCATCTGAGGAATTCTGGCTTTCCTCCGGCCTTCACCGAGAAGCGCCCCTCCAATGGGCGCTTTACCTATGCGATTATTCTTGGATCATTTTGAGACATTGGCGAAGCGACGAGTTGTAATGCGAGACCGACTGCACGGCACGGTCTGGGTGCGGCCACCTCTCTAGACTTCAAAGTTTTGCCAACTTTCTTTCAACTATTACCGTGTTTTTTTGCATGCAAAGCGGAAGTGCAGCCAACGGCTGCGAAGAAAGCGATTACCCCAGGCCCTACGGGACTATGCAAGGGCTTGCAGGGTGATAGAGACCAGACCTGCCCAAGGCAAAAATATAGAACCCCGTCTCGCGAAAAAAAATCATATGTGTGTACATGACGTAGTTGGAGTGCAGGAATACCACTGACTCCATTAACAATACTAGTGAAAACAACTGGCTTAGGTTGAGCGCTGGTCATGGACAGTTTGCACCGAGAAAGCTGCAGGCCTATCCCGATGCTGGCCTGAAAAGGTTCTTCGTTAAAACTGACGGGAAGGTCTGTGTGGTACTGTCAGATGCTCTACGTCGGGTATTTCCGCTGAAAATGGTTTGCGGGCCATTCTCGCCTGACATTGGCCAGGAGCATCTATGTCGCTGAAAGCAGCTTTCGCCACCGTATTGAAAACCATGCGCATTAGCCGCGGGTTGACGCATAAGGATATGGCCTTAGCGAGCAGCCGTGGCTACATGCTCAAGCTGGAACACGGCCGATCAAGCCCTACGGTAGAGAAGCTGACTGCGATAGGTGATGCGATGGGGCTCAGCCCTTTGACCCTTCTCACACTGACGTTGAGCGTAGAGAGCGGTCAACCAATTGATACCTTCGTACAGCGGCTGAAAGCTGACATTGCAGATCTGGAGACCAATGGCGCGCTCAGCGGCCTGGTAGTCTCATCAGCGACTCCTGTCTGCATAACAAAGCCCTCATCGGCACGCCGGCACAAGGCTATTTACCCGTCATCTCAAGCTGAACTGTGCTTTGCCGAATAGCAGAGGTTGAGATCGTCTGGTGTCAGAGTCCAAGGTCAATCGAGAACAGGATATCCCTACGCTCGAGTGGAACGGCCTCCTCTTCTACAAGGCGTTTTAGCACCTGATAAATCACATGTGACCGTAACTGTTCCCGGACAGGGATGTAGCTGCTGTCGGCGCGCGGCAAATCCGCGCTGGGCAGGACGCGCTCAAGCACTGCAAACGCTACGGCGCCAACGTCTTGCTTGTAGATGCGAGTCAAACTGTCCAGGCCCGGTTTACGGCGGAAGCTGGCGACTGCATCACCCACTATCGCCATGAGAGAATCACGATAGTGCTCAGCGGCGCACAACCACACCTGCGCTTCCTGCTCAACCTTCAATGCCCTGTCCTCCTCGCTTCCAATCGGCGCGCAATATTCGACCAAAGCGTGCTTGAGCGCCAGGGGTTGGGTGCAGTTCAACCATCTAGGGATTTTCGAACATGCACATTCAACTTGATCTGAACCGTAACGACCGCGACGCACTGCTACGGCACTGCCAAGAGTTTGTTCCCGAAAGCGGAGATGCCCGTGAAGACGCCCGCCTGGCTGAGGCTTTGGAGGCGCTGATCGCTGCATTGGAAGACGCTATTTGAAGTGCAGAAGAGACGTTGTCGAAAGCTGCCTCAATAGACCAGTTGAGACGCCTGAGATGCGAAGGAGTACATGTGTACTCTTGGGTTTAATCACCCATCGCGAGACACTACCAAGATGATGGCCTCGCTGAAAATTGGGCGTATCAAGAGCAGCGCCACGATCCCTTCACCTCCCGCAACACAGCCCTGACATAGCCGTGTAAGCAGATGGCTCTGTTGGGGATCCGTTTAAGTAATCTTGCCCAGCGCTCCCTTCGTCTGTTCCGCTTGGCCCGCCTCGTAAAATCCGTAAGAATGTCATCTGGCCATTACCAACTGTACGGAATACTCATATGCCACGGAAGCGCAAAGGGAGCGGCGGCGGGCCGATCGCTCTGTACGCCTTGTTATTCGTTGTTGCCCTTTTGGCGCAGGTTCCAAAGCAAGCGTGGATCGCCCTTGGAGTTATCTTGGGCATAGGTGCGTTGGTATGGGCCGTCAGACGCGCCACTCAGGCAAAGCGTTACGAGTCTGAAGATGACACTGTTGCCGAAATCGCCGCGGCATCTCGACAGGTCAACTCGCCCAGTCTAACCGTCCAGTTCAGCACCAGTGCCCGCGAGCGAGACTTTCATACTGTCCAAGTCGGTTCGTCCAGCGATAGTCAGAGCTACGCCATTCCAAAGCCAAGTGCAAAGCCCAAGGGAGTTCGCTGGCTTGCAGAAGGTGAGTCCATCACCGTGGCCGGATTGGCTATACCGGGTGGAATGCTCTACATCACCGAGCGGGCAACCCAGTTCGGTCAGACTGAACCGTCCCTGATTGATGCCACGCTTCGAGTCGCACGCTCACCCATGAGCCTTACCGAGCGGCAGATGCCCTATTGGCCAAGTTACCGCAGCATAACGCCTGAGGCGCGGCGAGCGTATCTGCAATGGTTGGCAGGAGGTCGCCGCCAGCCTGCGGATGCGGGATACGTGTTCCTGTTTTTTTACGGGCTAGAACGCCGCGCGCTGATCGATGCACCAAGCGATCCTCAGGCTAAAGCAGAGATCCCTACCATCAAGGCCGAGGTCGAACGCTTGCTTGGTCTCTACGGGGACAACCATTCTTTCCGCGGCTACGCTACTCGCTTTCTCGCCCATATCGACGCGGGTTCTGTTCAACCTCAAAGCTATATGAGTGAACCCACCGCCAGTGCCGCAGATGGGTACGAGCTGCCCATGTCGCTGCGCGTCGCGCTGGGCCAGATGGCCGTGGACAAGTATCCACTCCCCCCGCACTGGGCATTAGCCTGGGCGCTCGCTGAGCCAAACATTTCCAGGCGCACACCTGTGACCCGTTGCCCTGAGCAATTCGCAGCACTCTTCAAAAACGAATTCGCAAAACGGTATCCCAATGGCCTTGTGCTGCCTCAGAACAAGACCAAGCTGAAGATTGCTTATCGCCCTGCTTCTTCCGGATTGAACATCCCGGCAGCAGCCGTGGGCGACCTCCCCGATGTCGCGGCAACCTCAGGAACGCGTAACAAGCTGCAGGTTATAGTGGAAGAATGCACCACCGTTCTAGACGCTTACAGTCGATATCTGGGGCGCAACCCAGACGCTGGAGATAGTCTGGAAGCCATCCTGCAGTTGCCAACAGAACTCTGGCCTGCTGAAGCAAAAGCCGAACTCGAACAGTTGGAACAACGCGTCGGCGGCGAAACTATCTGCATGAGTTTCGCTGAGCTGGCAGGCCGTTTCAAATCCGCCGGCGCGCTTTCCCGCGACAAAGTCGTGGCACTCGCCCGGGCCTTGGAAAGCAAGCGGATCGGATTGGAGCCAGATGTGCTTTCTGGCAGCCGTACGCCCAAGGCGGAAGACACCATCGCGTTGTTCGCAGCCGACTCTGATGAAGGCACTCTTCGGTCGACCGATGCTTACAGCGCTGCAGCAGTGACTTTAGACCTGGCCAGTGCAGTGGCTGCGGCAGACGGTGACACCTCGCTAGAAGAGGTGAGTCTGCTGTCCGGCCACATTGACTCATGGGATCACCTCTGCGTCGCGCATCGAAAACGCTTGAAGGCGCACCTCCAGATTCAACTGAAGCAACCGCCGACACTGGCAAGCCTCAAAAAGAAGCTTGAGCCGCTGACGATCGAGGCCAAGCGGAAAATTGCCAGCTTCCTGGCCCACCTGGCACAAGCGGATGGCGAGGTGACGCCACAGGAAGTTAAGCTCCTTGAGCGCGTATACAAGTCGCTCGCCCTCGATCCGCAGTTCGTCTACAGCGACCTCCACAGTGCAGCTGTTCGTCCCTCCCATGGAGTGGAGGCACTGACTGCGAATGCAGCGCTGGCCACTGCGACACAGACATCAGAAAGCACTGGCTCTGGCTTTGCACTGGACATGGACAAGGTCGCTCGCTTGCAACAAGAAACGGCAGAAGTGTCGGCGCTCCTGGCCAGCGTCTTCAATGAAGAATCGCTGACTGAGACGCCTAGCGCCCTGGAGCCCGAGGCGCCCCAACGGCAGGAAGAAAGTACCGCCGAACAGCTTGCTACCGTACATGGCCTGGACGTCGAGCATTCAGCGTTCCTTCGGCTTCTGGTGTCACGGGCTGAGTGGAGTCGTGCCGAGCTGGAAGACGCAGCCAGTGATATGGAACTGATGCTGGATGGCGCCTTGGAGCGGATCAACGACACAGCGTTTGAGCTGTTCGACATGCCCGTGACCGAAGGTGATGATCCCATCGAAATCAACCCCGACATTCTGGATGAGCTAGCCCTATGAGTAAGATACGAGCCAAGGATCGCGACGCGGTCATTCAATCGCTGCGTGCGGGCGTAGTGCCCCGTGTTGGGCAGCATCTCATCCAGGTAGGTCGAGCGGGTGAACTCGATTCGCTGCTCAAAGATGTGGATCGTCTCGCGGATGGCGGCTCGGCTTTTCGCGTCGTCGTTGGCGAGTACGGCGCGGGCAAAACCTTCTTCCTAAACCTGGTGCGCGGCATCGCCATGGAGCGCAAGCTTGTCACCATGCACGCCGATTTGAATCCAGACCGCCGGCTTCACGCTTCAGGTGGCCAAGCGCGCTCGCTTTACTCGGAGCTGGCTAAAAACATGGCGACCCGCACCAAGCCAGAAGGCGGCGCTCTGCAGGGTATCGTTGAGAAGTTCATCTCCCAGGCTAAGACGGAAGCCAAGGCCAAAGGTGTCGAGAGTGAGGCGGTCATTCGTGAGTACCTGGCAGAGCTCACCGAGATGGTCAATGGGTATGATTTTGCCGACGTCATTGCCGCCTACTGCCGCGGCTTCGAGGAAGGTAACGAGCAGCTCAAGGCTGACGCCATTCGTTGGCTACGCGGGGAATTCTCCACCAAGACTGACGCCCGCGCTGCGCTGGGCGTGCGGACGATCGTCGATGATGCTTCTGTCTACGACCAGCTGAAATTGCTGTCACGATTCGTACGCCTGGCTGGTTTCGGCGGCTTGATGGTCTGCCTGGATGAACTGGTCAACCTGTACAAGCTGGCAAACACCCAGGCCCGTAACGCCAATTACGAACAGATTCTGCGCATCCTCAACGATTCGTTGCAGGGTTCCGCTGAAGGCCTGGGGTTTGTATTGGGCGGCACACCAGAGTTTCTGATGGACACTCGTCGGGGGCTCTACAGCTACCCTGCCCTACAATCGCGCCTCGCTGAAAACAGCTTTGCGAAGTCTGGCCTGGTCGACCTTTCTGGGCCTGTCATTCGACTCAGCAGCCTGACACCTGAAGACTTCTACGTGCTTTTGCAGAAGCTGCGCAACGTATACGCCTACGGTGAGCCTGAGAAGTTTTTGCTGCCGGATGAAGCCATCCCCGCTTTCATGGCGCACTGTAATCAGCGCTTGGGCGAGGCATATTTCCGGACGCCGCGCACGACCATTACGGCTTTCATCAACTTGCTCGCGGTGATCGAGCAAAACCCTACCGCGGATTGGCGAACCTTACTGGGCGCCGTGGAGCTGACCAAGGATGAGGCCGGGCAGCAAGATCTTGAAGTTGAGGCCGACGATGAGCTCGCCAGCTTCAAGCTCTGACTCTTCTTCGTTCGAGCGTCTACACCCGGAGGTTCAGCAATGGATCTGGTCACAGGGGTGGACGTCTCTGCGTGATGCGCAGGAGTGGGCGGTACCGGCATTGGTGGGCGCCGATCGCGATGTGATCATTGCAGCGTCCACTGCCGCAGGTAAAACTGAGGCCGCATTCCTGCCGATCCTGACCAACCTGCTCAACAACAGTGAGCCAGCCGGCGCGGTGCTGTATATCAGCCCGCTCAAGGCGCTGATCAACGACCAGTGGGACAGGCTTAGCCGGTTATGTGAGAGGCTCGAACTGCCCGTCGTTGCTTGGCATGGCGATGTGGCAGCAAGCAAGAAACAACGGTTTTTGAAATCGCCTGAGGGCATCTTGCTGATCACTCCGGAGTCCCTAGAAGCCCTCTTCGTAAACAAAGGCTCAGGCTTACCTGGGGCTTTTCAGAACCTTCGCTACATCGTTGTCGATGAGCTTCATGCCTTCATCGGAAGTGAGCGTGGAAAGCAGCTGCAATCGCTCATGCAGCGGGTTGAAATCGTCGTAGGTAGAACCCTGCCCCGTGTAGGGCTTTCGGCGACGCTTGGTGAGATGTCGCTGGCTCGCAAGTTCCTGAGGCCAGCGCGTCCGGATGACATCACGGTTATTGAGTCAAAGTCCTCTGGCCAAGAGCTCCAGGTACAGGTGCGTGGCTACATTGAGCAGCCCATGCAGCAGCTGGTGGTGGAACACCCGGGGAACGCGTCAACAGATGAAGGCGTAGAGAAGGAAGACACCTCAGGTACCAAAGTGGCTATCGCAGGTCACCTTTACAAGGTGCTGAGGGGGCATAACAACCTGATCTTCCCCAACAGGCGCCAAGAGGTTGAATGGTTTGCCGACCGTCTGCGCTCACTGTGCGAAAACGATGGTGTTCCGAACGAGTTCTGGCCGCATCACGGTAGCTTGTCCAAGGAGCTCCGCCAGGATGCCGAGCGGGCGTTGAAAGCGGGAGATCCTCCAGCTTCTGCCGTATGCACTACCACCCTGGAGCTGGGTATAGACATCGGTAGCATCAGGACGGTCGCACAGATCGGCTGTCCACCCTCTGTGGCAAGTCTCAGGCAGAGGCTTGGCCGCTCGGGTCGCCGCCCCGGTGAGCCTGCAATGCTCAGGACGTACTGCCGGGAGCGCCCTTTAACAGATAAGTCGGATCTCTCCGATCAGTTACGTGAGGGCCTTGTCCAAACGGTCGCCATGATCCGATTGCTGATCAGTGGATGGTTTGAGCCGCCTCGATCGGGAGGCCTACACGCCTCGACACTGGTGCAACAGTGCCTATCCTCAATTGCTCAGCTCGGCGGTGCTTCTGCGGCGCAATTATGGGGAAATCTCATCGCAAGCGGCAGTTTTGCAAGCGTCACCAAGCCTGATTTCCTGGCTTTGCTCAAGGGTTTGGGTGAAAAGGAATTGATCGTCCAGGACAGCTCAGGACTTCTGCTGCCAGGCGAACTCGGGGAGCGGTTGATCAACCACTATGAGTTCTACACCGCCTTCACAAGCGATGAAGAGTTTCGTTTGCTCCGGGATGGCAAGCCACTTGGCTCGCTGCCGGTCAGCAAACCCCTGACCAAGGGACAGCGCATCATCTTCGGCGGAAGGCGTTGGCAGGTTCAGGATGTCGACCTTGAAGCGAAGGTGATAGTGGTCACACCGGCTCGGGGCGGCGAGCCTCCTCAGTTTGATGGGCTTGGTGCCCAGGTGGATGATCGTGTCAGGCTTGAAATGCGAAACGTGTTGATGGAAACCACGTCCTGTCCCTTCCTGGACAAACACGCTCAAGCTCTCCTAGACGAGGCCCGGAGTAACTTCCGCGCTCTCGGGTTGGGTGACGCGGCCATAATTAGCTCTGCCAGCGTAAGCCATGTGGCAACCTGGCGAGGGGATTACACCAACGATGCGCTGGCCTTGTTGCTCAGGCATGTGGGCATTCAGTGTGAAAACACCGGGCTATTCCTGGAAGTTGCATTCGGCGCGGAGGACACATTGCGAGCGTTGCGCGTAGTCGGTCAAATGGACATCTCGAACGTAGAGCCGATCTTGGAAAATGTCGAAAACATGATCCGAGAGAAATGGGATTGGGCCCTTCCCCGCCCGCTCCTCATGAAGTCGTTCGCCTCAAGCCATCTTGATCTCCAAGCCGCGGTCACCACAGCTCGACTCCTTACACTGGATTCGCAGAGAGAGGAATAGCGATCGCACTACTCTCCTACACTCCGTCGCCCATTTTTCGAGATCGGCATCGACATTAGAAAGCTTCTGGGGCAACTCAGCTTCCCTCTACTTCCTAGCGGCGACCTCGGGCAGGGCATAACTAGCCTCTGTCGTTGGCCTGCTCGGACAAGTTGGCATCAAACGCAATTTCCGGCTTCGTGCTGCCCCCCGGTTGCCCGCTCAACCTCGGAGGTAAACTTATGCGCCGCGCTTTCAGGCGGCGTTTTTGCTTCCACCAGTCCACTAACTCCCATCAGGTTCCTCAGAGCATTTCGATCCGTTAACATGGAGCCAAATGGCCATCACCAAAAACACGCCGCGTGTGCCCTCAGAGCAAGGACGTCATGAGCATGAAATTCATCAAGGTTCAACACCGAGGTAAGCTCCAGCAGGATGCAAGAAACACTGGGGTTTTGTATGTAGATAACTGGGACGACTACGGCTACAAAACCAAATTTGTCCTTATCATCGTTGATGGGTCTGGGGTCGAACATAGAGTTGGTGACTTGAAGATCGCTTACCAAGGGCAATCTGAAGGCTGGACTGAACATGGGATGCCTGATGAATTCACGTCGTTAGAACCCAAATTTTTCAGCCTGGGGCAGGACGTCGAATACTATCGGAAACTGCTTGAGCTGTTTTCGCTGGAGGAGGCTCATGCAATCCTCCACGCGTTAGGGGATGTGGCTTTCTCCAAGGAGCGTCGGGAGGCTTCCTCTTCAGAGTTAGCGTTTAGCACTTCCCTGCTTCGGGCAGTGAACCCAACAACGATCGACCACCAATTCAAGCGGATCCTCACCGGGGACGCCCCATTGACCCCTTACGACTTCTTTTACGAAAAGGCAAGATCAGACGGAATCGCACCGCTGACTCTCGAGTTCAGTGTCGATCCAGATGTCAAACCCTCCAGTAATGTTCACATCTTGATTGGCCGAAACGGGGTGGGTAAAACAACCCTGTTGAATGGCATGGTTGACTCCTTGGTCACGCCAAGTGAAGAGGTGTACGCCAAAGGCTGCTTTTTCAACAAGAACATGTGGAGCTTCAGGCGACCGCTGACCAATGATGACTTTGCAGGTGTGGTGTCGGTTTCGTTCAGCGCGTTCGATCCATTTGATCCCCCGCCGAACCAGGATGACCCCAGTCAGGGGATGAGATATCGATATGTAGGCCTTAAGCACAAGGTGCTAGCCGCTGGGGGAGAGGATGTTTGGGGGTTGAAAACCAAGCCCCACCTCTGCACTGATTTGGCCGATAGTCTCAAAGTCTGCCTTAGCCTAAGCGCAAAGAGAGCACGGTGGATCAAAGCTATTCACAAGCTCGAATCTGACTTCAATTTCGAGGAAATGAACCTCATCCAGCTGATTGAGGTTTTTGACGCCGATGGATCAGAAACCAAGGCCGAGTTCGTCCGACGCAGCACTACCATGCTCGAAGGGATGAGCTCTGGCCACGCTATTGTTCTGCTGACCATTACCCAGCTCGTCGAAACCGTAGACGAGAAAACGCTGGTGTTGATTGATGAACCTGAAAGCCACCTGCACCCTCCTCTGCTGTCTGCTTTCACCCGGGCATTGTCCGATTTGCTCACGGCGCGAAACGCTGTAGCGATCATCGCCACCCACTCACCTGTAGTTCTGCAGGAAGTCCCCAAGTCTTGTGTATCCATCATCAACAGGAGTGGCGAGACAGCGACTGTCGACCGCCCGGATGCCGAGACGTTTGCAGAGAATGTTGGCGTCTTGACTCGACACGTCTTTGGTCTGGAGGTGAGCAAATCGGGCTTCCATGAGCTCCTAGCCGCCGACGTTCGAACGGGTGCTCCCTATGAGCAAATTAGGGGGGATTACGCAGGTCAGATCGGCACCGAAGGCCAGGCACTCTTGAGATCCATGACCATCGCACGTGACAAGCAGTGGGAGTCTGACCTATGAGAGCCATCAGCGTCCCCGCTCAGGATCCGCAACTGGTCTACGACCTCTGTGTAAACAGCATTGCTGACGAGGATCTGAGAGCCCGCTTGCAAGCCATTACAGCAGAGGTGGTTGCCGCTGCAGTAGACTACCAGCAGAAAGGCCTTATCAATCAACTCTTCACGATCCCCGCTATCGACTGCGATAACGACGACATCGTGGTTGGCCAAGTAACCAAGAAGGAGCTGAAAGCTACCTACTCCTCTCACATGGTGGGTGACTCGAAACCCGCTAGGAGGGTGTACACCGACATACTCGGTAAGGCTCCGCGCAAAAAGTGCCCATTCTGTGGGTTCGGCCAGGCGAGCACTCTCGACCACTACCTGCCGAAAGCCAGATTCCCGATTCTGTCCGTCTTGCCGTGGAACCTCGTACCCGCCTGCAAGGACTGCAATACTGGCAAAAATGCAGCCACTGCGACTGCGCAAGACCAACAAACCCTCCATCCGTATTTGGAGCATCCGCGGATAGTTAGTGACCAGTGGCTACACGCGCGGGTGCTTACTGGAACCCCGCCCGTTCTCGAGTTTTTCGTGAGCCCCCCAGAGGATTGGGATCAGGTCGAGAAGACCAGGGTACTAGCGCATTTCAGGGACTACAAACTGGCTTCAAGGTTCTCAATCGAGGCCAGTAACGAACTCGCGAATCTTAAGGACACGCTCGACCTGGTCTGGTCGGACTCCGCCCTAGCCGGAGTACAAGATCACCTTCGGGTAATTGCGGCCGGAAAAAAGGCTGTCCATGTGAATGCTTGGGACACCGCCATGTACCAAGCGCTTCTCAGAAGTGAGTGGTACTGCGACGAGGGCTTCCGGGCATTCGAGTAAATATTCCGTTTCACCTACTCCAACTATAAGGTCTGCCAAGGACTGCATGTCCTTCACTCAGATGTCCCGTTGGTGCGGGTGCCACCGAATGGAAGGTTGCGATCAATGAAGGCACTGCGCATACCGCCGGCTTTTTGCCCAAAGCAATTGAAGGCATGGTTGGCAACGAATAGAACTTCGCCCTTCTCCACGCCCATGATTTCAGCCGCTTATGTGTAGGTGGCTGCATGGGGTTCGAGCGAGCTGGCTTCGGCTATACAGATACTGGTAAGCCTGAGGTTAGAGGGTATGGCAGGCGCTGGTTCGCATGAGGGCTACCTGGCTCGGATCGCGAGCTGTAAATTGGGAAGGAGTACAAATGTACTCCGCGATGTGCTAATGGGTTCAAGGTTCTCTGGATTACGCCTGCGATCCATCCGCCTCACTCGATTCGCGCAAAGCCATGAGCTCAGCCTCTGCGGTGGTGAGTCTGTGTGCCAGAGCCACCTCCCTTAGCTTCGCAGCTGCCAATTGCGACTGAGACTCACCAGCCTCTTTAGCCTTTGCTTCCAACTGTTGAGCGAGCAGTTCCTTCGCACCTTCCGCACGCGCAGCAATAGCATTGGCAATGCTCAGCTCACCCCGCAGGGCTTCGACAGCCTCACGATGTTGCGAGGCTTCCCTGGCTTGCTGGCGATCTTCGGCAATGAAGCGCTCGTTATCCCGGATCAATCGGGTGATCTCCTCCTGCTTGACCATGAGCGTCTGCTGAAGGACGGTCAGCTCCTGCTGCATTTGGTAGACCTGGGACTCGTGGCGGTTCAGATCCTGGTCACGCTGTTCCTTGATCGAAGCACGGTAGTGTTCGAGGGCCTCCCGGGCATGCGTATGCTTTTGCTCCAGAGACTGGATCTGCCCATCCTTCTCTTGAATCCGGACTTCGAAATCACTGTTGCTCTGGGTGAGCCTGGCGTTACGCGTGATCTCAGTCTGCAGTGTGGACTGAGTGGTTTTGAGCTCTTCAGTTTGAGTAGCCAAGATTTGCCCTTGCGCGTCGAAACCGAGCTTGAGTTCATCGAGCTCGCTCTCAAATACCTCGGCTCGGGTGATCAATAGCTTGCGCTCGTGCTCGAACTCCGCACGTGCCTCAAGAAAGGCCTGGCTGCCCTCCTCCTGGACTTGATCCAACAAGCTTTCGACGACCCCGCGCAGCGCGCCGCTCATGCGCTCACGAGGGTTCGCTTCTGATCCTGCAGATTCCAGCTGCTTTAGATACCGAGCGATCGTGGTCTTTGAACCCGTATTTCCAATCTCCACCCGGACTGCATCGATGCTGGGGTACACACCGCGCATTAGCAGGCTGTTCCGCGCCTTTTGCACCACCGCTAGATTAACGCCGCCTCGCGCCATACGTCCTCCAGACTATTTCGTGTCATGTCACATGTCATGAATTTACATAATACGAAAATGCTAAATCCTGCTGGGAACTTGCCGACAACTGGCAAGATATAATCGAGGTTTATGGCTTGCCAGGCAAATGTTCGGGCGTAAAATGGCGTGGCAAAGGTACAAACGGCAGATACGGGCCACCATGGGCTCGAGTGGGGAACGTGTGTGGTTGAGGTGGCCAGCAAAGCCGATCGCTATCTAGGAGCGAGCGTTCGAGAGAACACATCGAAGAGCTACGCCGCTGCCCTCACGCACTTCGAGGTGACTTGGGGCGGCTATCTCCCCACTACCACTGAGTCGGTGGTGCGCTACATCGCTGAGTACGCAGACCAGCTGGCGCTCAGCACTCTTAAGCAACGCTTGGCCGCGCTTGCCAACTGGCACCAAAGCAACGGATTCCCCGACCCCACCAAGGCCCCTAAGGTCAGGCAGTTGCTGAAGGGCATTCGGGCGGTACACCCCGTGCAACAGAAGCAAGCAGCACCTCTGGCACTACTACACCTCGAAAAAGCAGTAGCGTGCTTAGAGGATGACGTTGCTCAGGCAAGAGCCGTCGGCAACATGGCCGCACTTCTTAAGGGGACGCGGGACATCGCCCTGCTGACTATTGGTTTTTGGAGGGGCTTCCGCGGTGATGAGCTCGCCAGACTCACGATCGAGAATACTCATGCCGAGCGCTACGTCGGGATCCGGTTTTACCTGGGATCGACTAAGGGAGACCGGCAGAACATAGGGCGTGAGTACAAGACTCCATCGTTGAGCAAACTGTGCCCGGTCGAAGCGTATCTGACCTGGATTGAAGCAGCCGGCCTAACCCGCGGCGGTGTCTTCAGGGCGATTGATCGATGGGGCAACATCAGTGATCGCCCGATTGCGGCCCATAGTCTTATTCCCCTGCTTCGCGACACACTGGAGAGGTGCGGCTTGCCGTCCGAAATCTACAGTGCTCATTCAATCCGACGTGGATTTGCCACTTGGGCCGCGAGCTCAGGATGGGACATCAAAACGCTTATGGAATACGTTGGCTGGAGCGATATGAAGTCCGCGTTACGCTATGTTGAGCCTGCGCAACAATTTGGTGGGCTTATCAGAAAGCTTGAAGGCTGATCACGAGAGAGCAATCTGAATCGCCCCTGGTTTCGTAGACACCTCCAAGCCTCATAATGAGGCCCAAATAGGAGGTGCCATGAGTCGTCAGCGTTACCCCGAAGAATTCAAGATCGAAGCGGTCAAGCAAGTGACCGAGAAAGGCAAACCTGTCGCCGATGTCGCCCAGCGCCTGGGCATGTCCGTGCACAGTCTTTACGCCTGGATCAAGGTCTACAGCAAGCCCCAAGAGCAGCGTCAGCAAGACGACGATCAGCAGGCCGAACTGCGCAAGCTACGCGCTGAACTCAAGCGCGTGACGGAAGAGCGAGACATCTTAAAAAAGGCCGCCGCGTACTTTGCCAAGGAGTGCGGCTGAAGTACGCCTTCATCAAGAAGCACTCGACTGATTACCCGGTGCGGCGCCTTTGCCAAACCCTCAAGGTGCACCCCAGCGGCTATTACGCCTGGCTGGCCGAGCCTCAATCTGCCCGAGCAAAAGAAGATCAACGTCTGCTTGGCTTGATCAAACACGCTTGGCTGGAAAGCGGAGGTGTATACGGCTACCGCAAAATTCACGATGACCTGCGTGAGCTGGGAGAGGAATGCGGCCGAAATCGAGTCAGGCGCTTGATGCAGGCGGAGGGGCTGCGTTCTCAAACGGGCTATCGGCGGCGTCCAGGGTTCTATGGTGGAAAACCAACAGTGGCCTCGCCCAACCACCTCGCGCGGCAGTTCAAGGTAAGTGAGCCGAACAAGGTCTGGGTGACAGATATCACTTACATCCGCACCTATGAAGGGTGGCTCTACCTCGCGGTAGTGCTGGATCTGTTCTCACGCCAAGTAATTGGTTGGTCAATGAAGCCAAGGATGTGCAGCGACCTGGCTATCGACGCGATGTTGATGGCTGTTTGGCGACGCAAGCCTCAGCAGCAAGTTATGATTCACTCAGATCAAGGCAGTCAGTTCAGTAGCTCGGATTGGAAAAGCTTTTTGAAGGCCAACAATGTAATCAGCAGCATGAGCCGGCGGGGAAACTGCCACGACAATGCCGTAGCCGAGAGCTTTTTCCAGCTTTTGAAGCGAGAGCGAATCCGACGAAAGATCTACACAACCCGTGAAGAAGCCCGAAGTGATATTTTCGATTACATCGAGATGTTCTATAACCCTAAACGCCGACACAGCAGTGCTATGCAGCTGTCTCCAGTAGAGTATGAGAAACGCTATTTCCTGAGCTTGGAGAGTGTCTAGAAAACCAGGGGCGATTCAATCACGTGGTCGTGATCGCCCTCACGCCAGTAAACTCTTTTGCCTCGATCTAGTGGTTGCCTGAGGAGGTTGCATAGTGAGGCTCGCGACTGAAAACCGTAAAATGCTCCGTGAATTATTGAAGGCTTACGATCAAAGGATGTGGTTTCTCGTTTCGTATGCTCGAGAGGCGGAATTACTGAAATATGATCCAGAGTATGCGACCACCAACGAAAGCATCCGGCGCCTTGGTGCCACAGCTCTGAGAGAGCTTCAAACTCAGATACTGGCCAACAATCTTGAGATCCCAGTCTTTGCAAAAGCAATTGAGGCAGGCGAGTTGAATCTCAAAAAGATAATCGCCCACCAACCCAGGAGCGATGTCCGGTGGCATCTCAACAACGCGCGCCACGAAGTGCTGAACGAGATGAGGAAGGATTGGGCGAATGTTCGTATCACCATCCAATACATCCATCCCGATGCATGAGTCAGCGTTCGCATGCTGGTATGCGAGATAGTCAGTGATGATCGATCCGCACTTGTCCCACGTGGATGAGGGGGATGCGGACAAAAAGTTGGACTGGTTATGCCGCGAATCCCAGGCTCTCACGATACTCAACAGGACTGAGAGCGCCGAGGGAAATCTTGATGCGATTCTCGTTGTACCAGCGAATGTATGAGTCCAGGGTCTGAATGAACTGCTCGATGCTCGGTGACTGCCAGTTGCGAGGATAGAACAGCTCCGTTTTCAGCCGGCCAAAGAAGCCTTCACAAGCTGCGTTATCAGGTGAGCAGCCCATGCGCGACATCGAACGGATGAGTTTCGCATCAGCGATGCGGGATAACCAGCCGGGCCAGCGGTAGTGCGCACCACGGTCGGAGTGAACCACAGGTCGTTTATCGTTGCCCGCCACCGTTTCGATGGCTGCATCCAGCATCGTGTTCACGAGCTCGGCGTCGGGACGCGTGCCAATCGACCAACTGATGACCTTCCCATCGAAGCAGTCGATGACGGGAGACAGGTACACCTTGCCGGCCGGGATCTGGAACTCCGAGATGTCAGTCAGCCATTTCTCATTCGGAGCAACAGCTGTGAAGTCGCGGTTGACGAGATTTTCCGGCGCGGGACTGATCTCCCCGAGGTAGGAACCGTATCGACGCCGTTTTGGCTTGGCGACGACCAGGCACTCCTGCTTCATCAAACGCTGCACCACCTTCTCTGACAAACTGACGCGCTGCCGGCTCAGCGAAGCCCTCATCCGTCGGTAGCCATTGCAGCGATGATTGCACTCGAAGATGTCTGCCATGGCGCGACGCACTTCGGTGTATTTTTCCGCCACCTGCATTCGGGCTCGATGGTAGAAATAGGAACTTCGGGCCAAGCCCAGCGCTTTAAGCAGCTCTGACAAGGAGTACGTCTGCCTCAGGGCATCAGCCAGCAATGTCTTCTCCCGGTTGGTCAGGATTTGCCGGTCGATGCCCGTATCTTTTTTTATGAGTTCATTCGCCTTCATCAACAGGTCGTGTTCAAGCTGCAGACGGCGCACGTCGAGCCTGAGAGATTCGAGTTGTCGTTCCAACTCTTCTCGTTCCGGTGAAGATGGGGATTCTAGCCGGCGCTTCATGGATGCAGATGCCTCTGGGCCGAGTAGCTGGTTTTTCCAGTTGTACAAGCTCGGCCTACATACGCCTAGTTCTTCAGCCAGGGCTTTCGCACTTTCTTTTCGCGTGCACAGCGCGATAACCGCCGCCTGCTTGATCGCTGGCGGGCGAGCCAACCCGTCAGATCGGCCAACGACACGCGTATGCAACTCGGGGTGCAATTCGTAAATCCAGGCACGCAACGAATCTCGTGCCGGGTAGCCCAGCGCCGTGACGGTAGCGGCGATGCTGCGACCGTGTTCGAGATAGTACTCGACAGCCTTTTCCCTTTGGGCCAGTGAGTACTTCGACTTCGAGGTTTCGTAGCCACGCGCCAGGTCGAGGCATCGCTCATACTCTGCATGCCAGCTCTTCAAAGAGTTCTTCGTCGGGTAGCCCAGCTGACGAATCGTTACCCCAATGCGTTTCCCCACTTTTATGTAGAGCTCGACCGCTCGGATGCGGTCTTCGTATGAATACATGAACTACCTCCAGGTAGTCCAAGATTTCCGCCGCATCCCCTTTGGGTCAATTTTCGGTCAGCGGCAACAACCGGTCTTCAATCGCGCTTCAGGTGTCTACTAGGTGCGGCGAGTAGGCCAAAGCCAGTTAAGTGATGTCAATACGCCTTTTCCCACTGTCGTTGCAGGTGCGATTGCCCAGATTGCGGACTCGTAGCTAGACAACTGGCGCAACCTGAAAACCACCTCCTGAAAAGGCGTAAGCCAGCAATGGAGGACTTCCCGGCCCCGACCATCATCACTGCGCCAAAAACCAGCAGGAGTAGCATCACGTACTCCCAACCATCAAGTAATTGCACAGCATTGCATCATGGTCATCGACAGGGCGACTCCAACAAAACAACATCCCGTCTAGGGTTTAACGGATGTCACTGACAGCAGAACGAGTGATGGGGCATCCGTGAGGCTTGCTCCCGGCGGCAAAGTCAGTTGCATGCGCATCGCACCTGGCGCCTGGGGCTCGATATACGGGGTGGAACTGAGGCCCTGCACCTTGAGCGAAGTGACACTCGCTTGGTCTCGGTGTGAATCCAAAACCCCGCGCTTCATCTCCTCTGTGTCTGGGTTTTGCTCGCGGTCGATCACATTCAGAATACCGCCTGACCGTAAGACTTCATCGGCGACTTCGTACACGTGGTTTTGAACAAAAATCCGATGCTCAAAAGCAGTCTTTATCACCGAGGTATCAATTGCGACGTTGTGCCCTCTCGCGAAATGCGTCCCTAGCAACCAGCACACCACAGCGTCAAATTTGGGCTGTCGCCTCAGCCACGCCTCAAGGGCTTCGTCTCCCAGTGCATCGCCCTCAATGATCAAGCAGTCAGCATCAGGGGCATCTGGGATATCGTTCTCGAAATCAAGGTGATAAGAATGGTCGTCACCCACAAACGAACGAGCGGTCGCACGGTGGAGCACTGCGACCCGATAACCAGCGGCATCTACTGCAGTGCGAGTGGCATCGATGCAGTAGGGGTTCTCCTCGATGCAGATCACGGTGTGCCCGTTGCCCAGCAATGCGAGAGTGGACTGACCGGTACCGCAGCCTATCTCGAGTACATGGCGGTAGCCCGCAACTTGGCGTGCCATCCAGGTGTAATGGCCATGTTCCTCATGATCTTTTGAGTTGACCGACCAGTTCTCGACGTATTCATGGCGATAGTGTTCAAGGTCTCGTAATGCCGGCGAGAGCTGGACGTTCTGGGGATTTTTTACCATATGATTCCTGCTTCCATGATCAAGGTATCGGTGGCCAAACGGCTTTCAGCAACATCCCGCGTAGCGCAGCCATCGAAGCTTGCACGGCTGACGCGACACAGAGTAAAGAGCGCCCATTAAGGGCTGAAGACATCAAGGGCCCAAGATCCGGCGGTCGAGGTCGATCTAGCTAGCCGCCGGCCTGGTGGGGCTGAAGCAGAGACCAGAGTGCGGCCCAAAAAAGATTTCGGCTCGCCCAATTGGTGCCTGTCGGCAGCTGCAACTAGTCGAGGGACTTCGTCCATTTCTGGGTCTGGCTGATCAGCACCCGCATGGCCGTATGGGCCCGGCGTGCCATGCCGGCGTAGTACGCAACACCCTCTCGGATCTTGAGGGTCAGGTGCACTGTATTCCGGTGGTTGCGGATCGTATGCAAGCTGGTTGCAAGGCTCGAGTCGATGATGCCCGATTCTTGGGAGACAATGATGCGCCACTCGAACGTCGTCTTGTGAATCGATGTCCGGGGATCTGCCCCCCAATTCATGGGCGACTTCTTTCGAACATCGAAAAAGGTGTGCTGATCGCCTGCAAGCACACCTTTTGCATGCGCTTGCACGATCATGTCGGCCAGCAGCGCTTCACAGATTGATGCATAGTCGATGACCTGCACTCTTACGTGAGCGGATTGCTCATCGCCATTTGCCAGCAACGCCAAGCCCAGCTTGTACAGCCACCTGGCACCATAGAGCGTCTCAGCAAGCGCCTTGCGCAGCTCATTGTCTGCCACGTGCTTGAAGTCCTGCTCCTCCAGTTGCTCCGGCGTCCCAATTTCCTTCTTTGCAAAACGAGCAACGGCGTCAATGAGCTCTTGGCCAAATTGTTCCTGGATGGATTTCGACTTCATTTGCAACTCTTCCGCTGAGTAAGGATGATCACTATCCTAGGCTTGATAGCCTTTTGATATCAAGCATAGGCATTGCGCTACCCCTTGACCACTCACGGTAAGCGGACACCTGCATGCGCGCATGATTACGCGCACGCTGCCTTCGATTGGTGGAGCCCGGGCATTCTGCAGAATTTAGAGGCATTAACGAGAAAACGACCTGGTAGTCAGTTCTTGTTAATCGTCTCTAGAAGTAGTACCTAACCGAAGCCCCCAACGTAGTAGAAGGCTGAGGCACAATTACCAAACCGACATTTGTACCGTAAGCCACCTCGGTACCGTATCGGTGGGGCTGGAAGGTGCCGTAAACACTGAAACTGTACTCGTTGTAATCGTAAGTAGCCCGGAGGTCATACCGCGTGTAGGGCGGCATTTCATGCTTGTCGGTGCCTGTGGAGTAGGGGGTGCCATCTAGGTGATAAACGTCAGCGTTGAGCGTAAGCTGGCCATCCATAAAATTATTTCTATACTGCACTCCGGCCTTGTAGGTGTGTTCGGGTACCACAAGCTGCGCCCCGGTACCTGCAGGAGGATTGTTGATCACTGCATCAATGATGCGCCCGTAGCTCATGTAGGTACTGACAGTTGACGAGACTTGGTAGTTAAAGCTGGTTTCTGCCCCCCTCTGAGCCTCATGCCGCTTATCTTCCGCCAGACCACGATTCGTGGCATTGCCGTGGCACCTCGTTCTTCCTTCGATCGCATGAACGAATTCCTGAGCGAACATACGATTCGCCCGGTTATCGATCAGACCTACGCGTTCTACGACGCTCACCAGGCCTTCGAACACCTGGCACGAGGCGCTTTTGGCAAGGTAGTTATCAAGGTCTCCTGACTCGTTTGTCCTGACCTCGGACGGCAAGGATCCGAGGCTGGCCGACGGCGCACGGCCAGATCCCTTACTTGCCAGCAATTTTCCTCCGGGAAGCACAGCTTCGGGTTGATCGCGGTCGGTAGTGGATGACCGCTTTCGACCCTAATCGGCTACTCGCAATGGCCAGCTTTGGTTTGTCAGCGATTAATCCGTGGGTAGCGAAGTGCTAAAAGTGGTGCCCGCAGCCAGACCGGACTCGAAATCGATAGTGTCGCCATGTCGAGTCACAATCTCTTCCACGATGGAAAGCCCCAAGCCAAGACTGCCCGACTCTTGGTGCTGGCAGTGTATAATGGCATAATGACAGCTAGCTACAAAGATCGCACATGTATTTTCAAAGGATATGAATATGGCTGTATTTAAATACTTCAGGTCTGGCGCCCGTCTGGAGAGCGCCATCCGCTATAATGAATTGTACTTCTCCGAAAATCGCGAGTTGAACGACCCGAATGATCTTATGGGCGTTTACTATTTCGAAGACGATGTAGAACTCTGGTCAAAACTTCTGCAGCGCCCACAAGCTGATGATGCCTGGAACATGAGCCATCATGTTGATCTTCGGTGCTTAAAGCTAGCTACCCAACTGGCCGACTTATTCAAAAACGTAAGCTTCAAGTCGACCGAGTCAATATTCGAAGTCATAAGAAAAAAAGAGCATGAGCTTGCCACAATCTTCACCTCCTCCCTTTGGCAAGGAGGTGACAAAGAATCAAATTTTGCATTCACCCAAGATAGCCCAGCTGAGACACGCGCAAAAATCTGCATACTAACTTTAACAGCTCTTCTGAGTGGCGGGCACAACCACACATTTTATAGCGTTTCATTCTCCAAGCAAGCGCTTGAGCCAAAAATGTGGGCACATTACGCAGACGGATTTAAAGGATGCGCATTGATTTATGACGATCACGAAGAAAAAATTGATCTTCACGCCCATCCAAACTCAACTCAATGGGCAACGCATCAGCTCCTGCCAGTAACCTACTTGGACTCTGAGAAATCTATCCCTATCCTTAAAAGCGCTACGGATGGCATTGCAACGAAAATTTTTTCTCTTGTCCAGAAAAACTCTTTCTGGGACTACGAACAAGAATCTAGACTCCTAATTACCAAAACTGATGATCCACGCTTTCTGGCTATGCAGGGAAAAGTTCCAGATCTTCCAATGCAAAGGATTTTCCATCACAACTATACAGCAATCAAAGGGGTGATTTTTGGCCCCCGATGCAACGCAGATTATAAAAATAAAATATTATCCGCATTGAGGCATAATAGGCTACATGCCGGGCGTGAAAAATTCTTGGCATTAAATACTGAGCTAACCAGCAGGGGAACAGTTGAGGTTGCAGATGGCGCTGACTATCTATGTGATCGTATCACGGATGGGTCGAGCCCGTTAAGCGATGCAGATCTTAAGAATCGTTTAAATGTTCTTAACATCGACCAGCCCTCGAAATGATGCTCACGCTTAGGCGGGCAGTTCAGCACCAATAATTGAAACGGGTAATCACTACCCTGATCTAGGTAAAATGTCGTGTAGGTCTAGACAGGTATTTTTAGAGGAATAATTTGTGGCGATTAATAGATTGCTTCAACTTGAAAATGGAATAGGGCTAAGCAAGGTAGTTGTATGCACAGGACTAACTGCTCCTGCAATTATCCACCCTATCGTGCACGGTGAGCCCGCGCTTACGGCGCAAGCATTTTATTATCTAGACCACCTAGACTCCGTTGCCCAGGTTCGATTTGAGAAAGATCAAGACGTATTATCTGATGATAAAATAGAATTTCTTATTGACAATTATCTCTTCGAATATAGCAAGAAGCACCCTGAATCCCGCATGAGCTTTAAGGTTCTAGAGGGTAAGTTCTGGCAGGATGATGCACGCGACCACTATCTACTGGCGGATCGTGGACTGACAAAAGTTCTTGTTGCAGACGTTCTAAATGACGAATCCGTGCACTCCATTGAAGCCATCGATGCAGATGACAAGGTGGATCTTCAAGATTGGGACATAGGGCGGAACTACATTAAAGAAAGTTTGTACCGCCATATAGAAAACGTTACCGGCGTTCTAGACAAGAAGGTAGTGGCAATAATAATGCCGAGCGCTAGCCGCGATGGCTACATGGGCAAAATGAGGGTGGTAAAACCTGAGTTAAGCCTGATTGACTACGATTCAGCCATGGCGCTTACGGATCTATCTCTTCGTCAAATATCTGAGCGGGCGGAGTCGACCACCTTAGGTTGGCGTGGTGACCACTCTCTTCCAGTGGAGCGTATCGCTGCCACAAAATTCCACAATCCCGTCATGTTGTCACACTACTTTTCAGGATTGCATGAGCTAAATGCACTTAAAAGTTTTGTGGGCTTCTACAATGTATTGGAGTACTATTTCGAGGAAGCACCTAGAATTCTTGGGAAAGATGCCCGCTCAGAAAAACTCCAGTTAGAATGCGTGGTAGAACTGCTAGTCACAGATCAAGAAGTCAGCGAATTCATTGGAAGCCTTGACACTAAAGAAATAGCCCTCATTAAAGCCGATCTGCCTACATCTTCAGGCATTAAAATAGACAAGTACAATGATGCCGCAGGCGCAGGTAAAGGCCTAGTTCGCTGGCTCTACGAAATTCGATGCGCAGTAGTGCATTCAAAGAAAACTCGTAAAGGGCAATTGACCCCCACGTTTGAGCCATACACTGCTGAATCCCAAGCGCTACGAAGGGTTGCCCCAGTCATACGCTGGCTTGCTGTAAAGTGCATCGAAAAGGACAGCGATTTGAACTCTTACTGAGTACCAGCTTAAATTGGATTCCTAGCCGCTTAACAGCAACAGCGTAACGATTTTTGAAACCTAAGCGATCGGATTCACTGCGAGGCCTCTGTAATGGCACTAGTGAACTCGATCAGACTTTGGAAGCGCCCTGCTCCCTTCCGATCCAGGTGATGGCCCACAATTCCAAACGGGCGAGGGCCTAGCTCATCACATCGTTTGGAATCCCCAATCATAAGCACTTGGGCGGTTCCAGATCCCATGACCTGGCCAGGAAACGTATCCAGCATGGCGCAAACGCTTCGGTACATTTCTCGGTCTGGCTTCAGGACACCAGTTTCAGCGCTCAGCGCATAAGCATTCAGCCCGGGAAGCAGGCTCCTTACTTTTGAGCAATAAGGCCCGGCCAAGTTTGAGCACACCCCTACTTTGATCCCATGCTCTTGGAGACGCTCAATGGCAGGTAGAGCGTCATCAAAGCACTTGATCGACTCAAGCTCACGATCGAGCGTGCTCTGCAGCTCGAACAGTTGGATCGGCTCGAGTTTGATTCCAAATGCCGATGCTGTCTCCTCGAGCCCACGGGAGTGCGCCATAATCCAGCGTATGTCATCGGATGACGCGGTGCGCCCCTGCTGAGAGCCTAACCGGAGAAGCCGTCGGAAGGGATTCTGCCGGTTCCGAATCTCAAGAAGCGTACCGAAGGCATCGAAAATCACCCCATCTACCATCTGGCCCTCCTCAATCGGATAACATAGCTTGGGCGATTACGGGCACTTAGCCGTTAGCGAACCACGATACCATGGCCTGCCAGTTCGCTTACTAGTGTTTTACGCCGAAGCATTTTGGGAATTGTGAACATGCTTCTATATCCGTAGAAAACCCCCACCGGAATAAACAAAAGACCCAGGCCGTATGTGGCGGTTGCGATAATTAGTCCTGCCGGAATCGCTGCCAGAGTGAATACAATGCCTTTCAGTACGCTAGATCTGGCGACAAGCTTCATGTGATCAAGGTCATACTCGACCTTTCCATCTGTCTTTTGGAATGCAACAAGAACAATGCTTTTCTTGTTCAAATGCTTGTAGTACCACGTGCGAGGCTTATCAGTAACAATCGCCCCGTGCCTTTTCAGGTAGTCCAGCATGCAAACTTCTTTGAAATAGAAGGTTTGACCCTCACTGTCTTCACACCGCACTTCGCTATAGAGCGTATCAATTTCAGCAGAGTTTTTAACATTATAATTCTTGACGGTAAGCTCAATTCTTTTCAGATCAGGCATGCATTTTCCTTAGTGCATTCAAATGGCCACGTGAACACGAGCGCGCACGAAGCCGTCCAGCGGGCTGGTCTACGGGATATACAAAGCTTTAAATTCAACGTGCTCCCCGCGCCTTGTACTACAGCTTTAAAGCGGCCATCAGCCTGGCTTAACCAACCCAGGGGATGCTCACCGCGGCTCGGTCAGCTCACTAGCGATAACGTAGTAGTCTCTGCCACTTAGGCTGCGCATGAGCTTGAACCCCGCCCTCGTGTCAACCACCTCTAGTGGAGGGGTAGCTACGGTCATTCCATTCGTGCTCACGTTCGACTGATCGTTGTAAACGAGCGCAGCGTAACTCTGCCCTGCCCTCGCAGCGTTGATAAGGTAAGCGTCGACCCTCACCCCCCAGTCTATGCCCTGCGCTTGGATAACTTCTGAGGGAAGATCCCGCTCGCGCTCTATCGGCTCGACAGCGTGGTCAAAAAAGTGCTTCATCGCCGAAGTGGCCATTAGATTTGGATCTCAAAATAAGGGTCGAACCCGGTATTTTCATTCGGGTAGCCACGAGGGTTAGAGATCACCCGGCAGCCTGCTAATTCAACATCTGTAGCTTCATGCGTGTGACCGAATACCCACACATGGGCCTTCTCGATCAGACGCAGCCAGTCGTTCGTGTATGCAGCGGTCAAATGCCCTTCATGCTGCTCTCCAATCACCACGGGCGATGGTGAGTGGTGGGTCACCACTATCGTCTTGCCGCCAAACGGTTGAGCAAGCTTTTGGGTTAGCCAGTCCTTGGCAATGTGGTTTCGGGTAACCAGGTCACCCGGTCTCAACCGTCTGTAGTTCGAGTCTGCCCTGATGTACTTGAAGTCGTTCATGCCTTGCCTGGCAGCGTTGCTAGCCGCGATCTGGTTCCCTGTTGACGTGAAGTCAGTCCACGCTGTACTGCCGAGGATTCTGACATCTCCCAGAATCAGCGATTCGTTTTCCAGCACATGCACGTGGCCGGCCGCGGCGTCCTGCATCTTGTGCAAGGTGCGATCAAGGTGGCCGTCGTAATATTCGTGGTTCCCTGGGACGTACACGACCTGGCAGACGAACGTATCGTTGGCCCATTGGACGCCCCTGGCCTTTTTGTTGATGTCGCCGGCGAGGATTACCAGGTCAACTCCAGCATCAAGGGACGGCGGGTCGAAACGGTGGAGCTCGGCGTGTAGGTCTGAGTAAATTCTGATTCGCAAACGCTGGCTCTTGAGAATTTAGCAGTAAATTGACGCACACCGGATCTGTCAGTGCGGCGAGCGCATGGGTATGCCGATGCTATGGATTGAGGGCTTCCTAGCGCTCCCATCAAAATTCGGACACAGTGCCTTTGTATTCGCTCGGAGCACTATATTGCATGGAGTGGAAGCGTGCAATATGGCTTTATCCTCAGCTTTGGATGCTCCCAATGTCGCTGAGAGAACCATTCGCCGCCGTCCTGAGGCTGTCGCGCGCAGCCCAGAATCTCTCCCAGGAAGACTTCCATGGTCGGGTCGAGGCTCGTCAGCTGAGCAACATCGAACACGGCAAAAGCAGTCCTACCCTCTCCACCCTCGAGGACATTTCAACTGTCCTCGACATCAATCTAGTCGCCCTCCTCGCCGCGGCCTCCTCCCATGCCCGCCGTCAAACACCCAAGGAGTTTTTGAAAGACTTGGCCGGCGAGCTTGCCAAGCTGGAAAAGCTAGGTGTCCTGGACAACCTCGACGGCGAGTTCAGGGACGGGAAACTTCACTCGGTGCATCCCCGTATTCGATCAAAAGAGATCAACCGGGCGGCAGTACTCAAGTGCAGGGCTGAGGGCAAGACCCAGGTTGAGACTGCGGGGCTGCTGGGGCTTGGGCAGTCGACGGTTAGCCGGCTTTGGAAGGACGAAGGTTGAAAACATCACCCCGTGTCACCGCGAGCTGGATTTGATGAAGGTGAGCTGCGGAGTCGATCGACAGGCCGCTTCATGGATCAAGTTTTTAAGAAGTCGATCTAGGTATTCAAGGTTCAGGGCCTAGCGCAGGCACAGACGTCCCAAATCTTGCGGTGTACAGATGGCTGCCACCCGACAGTGGCGCGGGATTCCACGGCGACGGTCATTGGTGACCCGGTGCCTGGTTCAGTCCTCCGTATAGTGCGGACTGGCACCCCCTACGGTATGAACGCTTACTATCACGGCGCCTTAGGTCAGGCTTGCAGTGCCCGATTAGTGGCTCTAGCGCGTCCATTTCTCGACAGTTGCGGCGCCGTGTAAAGCTTTCCACTGCTTCAATAATTTATGGTTAGCCCCGCGAGTCTCTATCACTTCGCCCGTGTGAGGGTTGAGGTAGCTCTTCAGCGGACGGGGCTTTCTTTTTTTAGCAGGTGAATTCAGTTGCCCTGCAGGCACCTTAGAAAATTCTTCGAAGCCAAGACTGGGATCAAGAAGCAGTACTATATCCTTCGAAGCAAACTGATACTTATCAGCAAGTGAGTCCAGGCGAGTCAGGAAGTTAAAAGCCTTGACTACTTCAGGATCATTAATGAGCGGCATGGCAGTAGAGCACTCATTGGCAAGCCGATCATTTACTTCAAGCAGCTTAATCAACTTTTCCATAGCGCTCTCACCTTATGCAAGAAAGGCTATCAGGCATAAGAGCTTTCCCGAGCTCGGGATCGCTCATTTTTTGCGGGCTCTGCACAATCGACGAAATTGTTCTCAGTACTTCCATTTGGAATAAGATCTAGCAATGGATTCACACCCTGCTGGGTGAATTTTTCGCGAGCGCGGAGCAATTTTACAACTTGAGGCGTGGTATAACCAAACTCGATCATCAGTGCCTTGAGCTGGGTCTGAAACTCGATGTCCAGCAGATAGTCAGGCTGACCTTTCTTCTTCGACAGAGCGACCAGCATCGTGGCCAATTGATGCTCAGCCAGCCGTAACTCGACAAGGGTATGCGACCTGCTCATATCATCCACCAATCTGCGCTGAGTGAGCCATGTGCGTTGAGTGTAGCCGATGCATTCTCTTGAAGAAACCCAGTCTGACGGTTACCCTCCCGCTGGGTAAGGGCCTTTTCTAAACGCCTTTAGCGTCAGTATTTTGGCTGCTTGTAGGCGTGCGAGAACCATCGTGAGCAGGTTGCCTTAAGGATCCAGAACGACTGACGAGATCGAGACGGGATCGATAATTCGTAAAAACCGAACATTCCCGCCAGGTATGATGGCCACCCTTTTAGGGCATGCGCTGTACACCCAGATCAATATAGGCCGAAACCGTTTCAGTGATCAATTTTGGTAGAATCCGTCGATGCGGGTGGCAAAGGCTCTAGCACAGGGCTTTGCGCCTGGAAAACCTTCTCACCTGCCTTTGAAGTGAAGGAGAATCTGCTATCTGAGCCTCGGTGGCTTGATATCCCAAAAGGCGCCCAAGCGATGTGACTACCCATGATGTACTGGCCGATACTTATCTGGAAATCGGCGTGCAACTGGCTTGGGCGCCGAAAGTAAATCTTATCCAGCCATATGGCATTTCGGCATTTGCAAATTTGGACGTGATGGTCTACTCGAGCTTGAGCGTGAGCAACGTATCTGCGGAGATGGCGATAGTTACTAGAAGCAGGGAGCTTCGTGGCATATTTATTACTTGGGATTTAGTCAGTAATCTTGGATATACCGTGACGCGCTTTTCAACATAAATGCTGGGTCACTTTTCATACTGCGCTTAGTTAGCTGACGGTCATGGTGCGCATGCAAGCAAATAAATAGCGGCGCGAGCTTTTTGACAACAGCAGGAGAAATATCACCCCGTACTACTATGTTCCTAGCCTAACAATGACCACTTCGACTAGCACTGCCTGATAGCGTCAATAGCAACTACACGGTTTAGGAAACTCTGGATACCGGCAAAATTTTTTCTAACGGGCCTTTCTGCCACCCAAGCTGGCGCAGTATTCTTCACCGCAGCGCGCAACACACGGACAGGGACAGAGCGAGCCGTAGCTAGTAACTCCTGCGCGTTTTCGGATAGACAGCTTGTCAGATAAGGAAAGCGAGCAATGAAGCTGTGCAGCCTGCGGATATCCAATTTTCAGTCGTTTGGCCCTGTACCGACCCCGATCACGTTCGAAGACATAACGTACCTCCTGGGCCCGAACGGCGCAGGCAAAACCGCAGTCCTCCAGGCTCTTTGCAGGCTATTCGCATTTGAGCCAGGGTTGCGTCGCATCCGGCCTTCTGACTTTCACGTCCCAATTGGCCAGAGCAATGCTGAGGGCGGCAGCACGCTGTGGTTGGAGGCCGAGTTTAACTTCCCGGAGACAGCTGACGATGAGGACAACGATACAGTTGCTCCGCACTTCGATCACATGCGCCTCCAGGCTGCGGGCGATGTGCCGCGAGTTCGTTACCGCCTTACTGCCATGGTCGACGACGAAGGTGATGTCGAAGAATCGCTCGTCTACGTCACGCAGGCGGATGCCGATGGAAACCCCACCGTCTGCTCCATAGTTCCCAAGCACCAACGCAACCAGATCCACCTTCACTACATCCCGGCCCGGCGTGATCCATCCGACCACATCGCGTACGGAGCGACGGCTTTACTCGGACGGCTATTGCGTGCAACTCAATGGGGCGGCGATCGCAATACGGTCAAGGAGTTGACCGACCAGATTACCAACTGCCTTGCAGGTAATGCTTCTGTCAAAGCCCTCGGACAAAGCCTGAATGCGTCATGGAAAGGCCTACACAAGGGAGCATTCTTCGCCGAGCCCAAGCTCACCTTCGTGAGCTCGGACATCGAGATGCTGCTACGCCACATGTCGGTTTCATTCACACCGGGGCATGGAGTGAGTGAGGTAGATTTTTCTAGGCTGAGTGACGGGCAAAAATCGATGCTCTACCTCTCTCTCGTACTCGCTGCCCATTCGATCAACCGTGACGTGAAGTCAGGTAAGAATACGGCTATTGATCCAGCCAAGTTGAAACCACCCGCGTTCACCATCTTGGCTATGGAGGAGCCCGAGAACAGCCTGTCACCTCAGTACCTGGGCAGGATTGTTAATGCTCTGAAAGGATCCATAGGTGTTGATGCTCAGGCGCTGATCGCAACACACGCGCCCTCGATGCTGCGCCGGGTTGATCCTGAGAACATCCGCTACCTGCGACTCGGCTCGAATCGGTGCTCTCTAGTCAGTGGCATCACGCTTCCCGCCAAGGAGGATGTAGCCCATAAATTCGTCCGAGAAGCCGTCCAGGCCTTTCCCGAGATCTATTTCTCCCGGCTTGTAGTCTTGGGTGAAGGTGACAGCGAGGAGATCGTCCTTCCGAGGATTCTTCAAGCCAAAGGGGCGCCGGTCGACGAATCGGCGGTGACCATCGCGCCCCTGGGTGGCCGCCACGTGAATCACTTCTGGCGTTTGCTTTCTCAGCTCGGCACGCCGTACATCACCTTGCTTGACCTAGATCTTGCACGGTACCAGGGCGGCTGGGGGCGGCTGAAATATGTCAACGACCAACTAGCGCTTTTTCAACCTTTCAAGGTTTTGCCCTATACGATCCCGGCCTGGGACAGCCATGAATTTAAAGTCAGAATCCACAACGGGGTCTCGTCTACATCAACAGAGACCCTATTCGACCTCCTTGAACAGCGCGGCGTGTTTTTCTCGGCACCACTTGATCTAGACTTTGCCATGCTGACCGCCTTCCCTCTAGCATTCAACGCACTACCTGCTGTTTCAACTTTAGAAAGCCAGAAGGCGGTTCTCGGAAAAAGCCATCAAGGCGCTGATCAATACAGTCCGCAAGAGCAGGCTTGGTTCGATGCCTACCACCATCTCTTCAAACTCGGCAGCAAACCCGCGGCTCATCTCACCGCGCTCTCCAGCCTCTCTGACGCTGATCTCCTCGCCGGCCTCCCACCTGCACTGGATCGACTCGCTAACGCGGTGATTGCAGCGCTAGAGGAGTCACCGGAGTGATTCACCCTGACCGTTGGACGCCTTCACCGGGGCTGACTCTGGAAACGAACGCTTGGCACGCTATCAAAGACACCCAGCATTCGCTTGTTCTTTTGGCGGGGCCAGGCGCAGGCAAGACGGAGATACTGGCCCAGCGTGCGGATTTTCTCCTGCGCACTGGCAGTTGCCGGTATCCCAAGCGAATTCTTGCGATTTCCTTCAAGTCCGACTCAAGTCGCAATCTTAAGGAACGTGTGAGCCTGCGATGCGGATGGGAGCAAGCAACACGCTTCGACAGCTTCACGTTTCACTCCTTTGCCAACCGAATTGTCAGTCGCTTTCGGGTGTTATTGACCGGCCCTGAGGCTCTGAACCCTGGTTACTCAATAGGCAAAGAGGCCATTCCTGGCGAGCAGATTACCTTCATGCAGCTGCTTCCCATGGCGCTCAAGATTCTGCGTACAAGCAAGATCGCCCGAAACACTATCCGTCAGACCTATGCGCACGTATTTCTCGACGAATTCCAGGATTGCACCTCAGATCAGTACCAACTGATCAAGCTCCTGTTTGATGGAACGCCGGCGCTCCTGACCGCTGTAGGCGACACCAAGCAAACGATCATGGGTTGGGCCGGCGCGTTAGACGGCATCTTCAAGCTTTACGCTAATGACTTCGCCGCCCGACCGCTACGGCTCTACCGCAACTTCCGATCCAAGCCGCGCCTGCTCCGCATGCAGAACAGCGTCATTCGGGATATCGACCCTTCGGCCCTTATGCCCGATGAATTAATCGACGGAGACGACGGAGTGATCCGCGCAGGAAATTTTTCCTCGAGCACTGCTGAGGCCGTTTCTCTGGCAAACCTGATCCAGAAATGGATTGAGGTCGAAGAGTTAAGACCAGCCGAAATCGCCGTGCTTTTCCGCGGTGAAATCGATCTGTATGGGGAAGAACTCATGGAGCAGCTGACGCTTCGTAACATACCCTTCCGCAATGAGAACACCCTCCAGGACTTACTCAAGGAACCTGCAGCCAGGCTGATGATCGACTACCTGACCTGCCTCTATACGCGAGGCTCCAATAAGGCTTGGTCGCGGCTGATGGATCTCTTCGCGCCGTTTGATGATGAGGGCACCAGCGACAGAACTCACAAATCCTTCGAGCTTTGCTACAAGCAGCATCAGCAGCAGGTAAAGGCGGCAGCAAAGACAACGACCCCTTACCCCGATTGGTGGAAGCTCGCCAAAGAGTTCTTCGACACCTTGGGGCATGGCGTCATGACTGCTATTTCTTCAGACTACGAAACCAAGCGACGCCTGAAGGAGATCATTCGCGATACCCGTAATCACATCACCACCCTCCTGCAGACAGAACCCGACTTGCCAAGGGCGCTTGCCCGGTTCTCCGACGACAACGCAGTGAGATTCTTATCCATGCACAAAAGCAAAGGATTGGAGTTTCATTCAGTGATCATCTCCGGAGTCGAGCAGCAAACCTTCCGCGGTAAAATCGAGGACGAGCGACAGGTCTTCTTCGTCGCAGTCTCTCGAGCAAAGGATCGCCTGATCATCACCACGGCGAATCAGAGGCAACGTCCAGCGGGAATATCGGCGGGCAAAAGATGGGATGTCGCGAGACAGCCGCACGTGACCTTCGTCACCTACGTCACCGAGCATCTGTCGCCCAAACAGCCGCAATGAGGTCGGTTAGTGGGGATGACACAGGTGCCAGAGGCTTAAATGTGGTATCCGCGGTCAAGGCTGATCAACTTGAATGCGCATGGCATAGAAATGCACGAGTTAGCTACGGCGCGCCCTTTGACCTGAGCAGCCGAACAAACACCCATGAGATCGCCTGAAATTCTTTGGGGGTCAGCGATTCGGTCGCTTCCTCCAGCATCCTGGCCAACCCTTCCTCTAGATAGTTTCGGGTGGTAGCCGCCGCCACCTGCAGCCTGGTAGTAGGGAACTCGGCACTTTCAGATCGGGTGATCTGGTTTATGAGCTTGCCTTCTTCCGGCGTGATCAGCCCGTACGCGATTCCCAACAACCAATACGCTACCGCAATTTCTCGCGGGCTCGCGGTGTCAATCGACACCTGAGGCGATGTGATCTTTTCAGTTATGCCGATACTGGGGGATCTGAAAGGAACGTGAAAATAGGTTCGCGCAATGCCTGGGCTCAACCGATAATGGGTGGATGAGTGAAGCCATAATCCCATCAAAAACTGTAAGCCGCTGCACACTTGTCCATTCCCGGCATTTTCGCCAGCTTTATCGCAGAGGACACGTTGGTACCAGTGCTGAACCCGCTGAGTCAGCAGCAACAGCTTTCGGTTATTCGCGACTACTGCATTAGGCGCTGCCCTTCGCAGGGCAAAATCAACGTCCAGTCGAGACAATGGGCTATCTAGATACTCCTGGTAGCCCTGCCATCCCCGATCCCGTAGATCCTTTGGCCGCTCAATAAGCCGGGAAAGGAGGACAGGACGATCGTGAAGAACGCACACAGATGCGCCGCGCATTTTCCATGACTTTCGCCAGATTGGTGTCTGGCAGGCGCTGATGTCGTTCTGAAAACACAACCGGCAATATTTATCGTCTACTCCGGACGGGACTGTGTGGGATTCAACCATCTCAAACTGAGCAAGGATTTGGGGCCTTTGAATGCACTTGAACAGATCTAGAAATGCAGAGGATTTGTAAATCAGATCTAAATCACCCTTCACTCCGGGGTCTCGGGCCGCCAGGCGTAGGATCTCTGTCTCGAAAGTCGAATCGACGTAATGTAGATGGAACATCCGGGTCAGCCACGACGACAGTGATTCGTCGTGAAGTGGCTTCGGGAGCCCATAAAACGCACGCACCGTCGAGCCCCTACTCATTGCTTACGGGTGGGCCGTCGCCAGCCCCGTCTTCGAAATCTTCGTCGCGCTCGTTCTCGACGAGCAACTGCTGATAGACCTTGCTCCGTGAGGCTCGAACGATGGCGCTACGCTGCAGATACAACCAGTGAATAATCCTGACCGTGAGGCCTATCAGGCCATGTGATTCGCGATACAACTGGGAGATATCAAGCGACATGAGGAAGTCTGAGCCCAACGAATATGCCTGACAGACCCTTTCCACGAAAGCTTGGTAGTCCTGATCAAGCTTCATCGGTTGCAGCACCTTGATCTCGCTAGGAATGCCAGCATCCACGAGTCTTGCATGGTGGAGCTCTACTGCGTCAGTAAGCCCACTCAGTATGAGCAAGGGCGGACGTCGCAGGCGGGGAATGCTCAAAAGTGTCTCCATGTTAGGACGGACGCCCCGATGTTCAACGTCTTTGTATTTCTGCGCATCCTCCATGACTAACACCTCGTACTGCCGCAACTCTAAAATTCCCGCGCACATGGTCGATAGGCCATGGAAGCAGGGTATGGAACTTACCGTACCCACCCCCAGGCAATGGAGCAATTTAGCGTGCAAGTATTTGTTACCAGGAAAGGGGGTGTCATCCAGCATCAGCACTCGCTTTCCATCCTTACGCGCTCGGGCAGATACTCTTTCCATCAGCATGGACGCCCCAGCCCCCGATAGTCCGGTGATGCAGATGGCCCGGGGCATCGTTCCTTGATGCTCGGCAATCGCAGCCAGACAGTCCCGTAAGACCGAGTCATTGCTAGTATTTGCAATCCACGGGGACAAGTCCCCAAAAGGTCTGATGGCTCTCATTCCTCACTCACTCGTTGCCATGGTGATCCGCGCATTCTGGATCAAGAGGGCCTGAGCATCGGCTTTCCCGTGAAGCCTATCTGCTGCAGTTTGGAGGCTCACGACGTCGATGTACTCCTCGCCCGAAATAACGGCGTAGCGACATGCCTCCTTCAAAATGTCGATCACGGTTCTCAGTGAGCTGCACTTGCTACGAGCCTTGTATTTTTTACCCTTCTGCGTCTTGGCTCCAACACGTGCAGGCGACGCCAATTCGTACAGTTTGTCGCGGAAAATGGTTGATGACACTTCGGATGGAAGTCGCAGGGGCATGTAGCACATGAAGGCCGCGATGAAGGATGCAAGCAGATTGTCATTTTTCCATTCAGGCAGCTCAGTCGTGCGATGCCCGTAACGCGACTGAATCTGGTCGTCGAGCTCCAGCATATCCTGGAGCTCGTTGGTACCGCACAGGATCACATTCAAGCCCCAGTCCTGATTAGAGAAGCCTTTTAACGCCTCGAACATATTGTGGAGCCGCTGGCTCGTCACGCGCCGGTCAAGACCATGGGCTTCATCGAAAATGACTGCGCGGATGTTGAGCCGTCGGACAGCCTGCTGTGCTTCTGCGTAGTCTCTGGGACTGAAGGTGTAAGCCTTACCACGGACAATCATCCCCAGTTCTTGCAGGAACCTTTTCTCCAGATCGACGCCCTTCTTGCGATTGGACAGATCGATGTACATGACCTTTCCTGCCCAACCTCCCTTGTCGGAAAAGCTTTCCTCGCTCCACCGCTGAGCGAGCCTGCTTTTACCGACGCCAGGAGCCCCGATAACGGCCATCCCGGGATTCGCCTTTACCCTCGGCAACGACACCAGAAGCTTGGCGCATTCAGTCAGCGCGGTGCCGTAGGGATGGGGCACCCACACATCTCGGTAGCACATGAGCGCACGCTCTTCGGGTGGCAGGAGTAAATACTCGCGGGTCTTCCTGGTGAGGTGCTCGTTCATATGTCCTCATCCAACTCGGCGATGATGATCGGCATGGGCGTAGTTGGCTCGGCATCATCGGGTTCACTGGGCTCTTGGGTAGGCCCGAAATGACCCATACGCTCGATCTGGGCAACATCCTCCTGAGCCCTCTGGATGGCTTTAGCCTCCTTTTTGCCCTTCGCCTTGATGCTGTTGAGTTGCTCCTGAGCATCCAGGCGCTTGTCATCAGCGTCGGGGTCTTCACGTCTTGCCTTCAGGATCATCTTTTGCTCAGCTAAAGTGAGTGGCTCAGTGTGTGAATTGACCAACCAGAGCGGATGCCAGTGATCTTTATAAAGCCCCCATATCCTGTGAAGATTATTTGGATCAATCTTGATATAAATCTTCTCGCCGACCATCTTGGAGAAAGGGCCGAACTTATAAACCAATTCGCGCGTAACAACGCCATTACGTGCTACGGTTACCTCACGCCCTTCTAGGATATCAATAACAAATCGGCCTGGGTCGGAGACTGTCGGCGGTGGAATTATCACGCCGTCGTGCAGACCATATTTTCGCTCAAAACGCTGATTGGGCGACAACTGATCTTTGCGACTTTTCTTGTTATTAAATTTACATATCCAGACGAGTATGAGCTCGGTCAGCCTCTCTAATGTGTAAACTGCTTTTTTATGAGGTTTATAACCAGGCCCCTTCTTAGTGGCAGAGGCTGTGGCACCATCCAAGGTTTGGACGAAGCTCCGGTTTAGTATTCCTAATCCCCGCTCTATCCCGCCTCCCGATGGAGGGCGCAGTCGTGGGATGTGCTTGATATCTTCATGCTCGCAGGCAACCCTGAAGCTTTCGGCCATTAAATCAGATCCATGATCTACGACATATTGCACCGGCTTTCCATAGAGTGGCCAATGGAGATGAGAAAGACCGAACTTAGCCAAAAGCGCGGTCTTGGGGCATAAGGCCATATGTACGGCTGCAGATATGCTAGCGCGTTTTGGAGCACCGAATAATAGTGCAAACCCCATGATGCCCTTTGTGTCTCGATCACGTACGAGCGTGAGATAGGCCCTGCCCAAAGGGGCACCCGTGGAAGAAATCGCATGACAGTCTAATGGTGTGTGGTCAATTTCATGAATTCTACCGGGATAAAACTCTTCCACAGTGGGTGTGGGATAATTACCGAACTTCGCTTGCGCTGCCTCGGGCCCATCACTTGCCTCAAGCCGGTCTTTCTCCGGAAGTGCATGCCAACGTCTCCACACAGTGGTACGGCTGGGAGGACGCTTGTTGATTTTTTTGCACTGCAACTGGATCTCATCCAGCACCTCAGCGTCATTGCCACCATAGTTAATACGATGACTATCCAACACTACAGTGATTATCGCATCCACATCGGGATCGATGCGTTTTTCCCCTGGGCGTCTGCCATCTTTACCCGCTAACTGCGCTCGCCAATCCGGGTTGAGGAGATGGATGCGTTTTATTCTGTGGAAGATAGTCGGGCCGACCTTCAATTCCGCCATAGCCTGGCGCTTGGAAATCGGATCGACCTTCGCGCAGTGCTTACGCATTATATCCGTTCGCCGTTGGGCCTCCGTTTCGGCCTCGCTCTGAGCTTCAGTAACCGGAACTGGCTCATGGTCACCCAGACTTGCTCGAAAGTGCTCGTGGTGCTCAGCCAATGCTGCGATGGCTGCTTTGTCAAAATGGCCATCCATTTTGACGACGTTCTTCTGAGAGACAGTACGGAAGATTTCTACGCCGATTATCGTTTTGAGCCTGTAGGTATTAGATGTGAGGTCGTAGGTGACCACTTCGTAAACCGAGAACGCCGGACTAGGGTTTGATACTTCTTCAGCGGCCATTGGATCGTCGATGACCGGATTGCCCTCAACAGGCGTGGAATGCTGCTCTTCGCTGGGTACGAACTCCCCTGGCGCTCTCGCGACTTTAGCGTCGATGGCTTCACTGACTTCATCAACCGTAACTAGCTCACCGATACGCACCAGAGCGGTCATGGCTCCATCCCCTTGATGTCAAAGATCAGTCCACGCGGAGTGGCGATCACTGTAGGGTCAGGGTCTCCCTGTGAGAGGAATGTCGTGATGTCACGGATTCGACGGAGCATGAGGGATTTCGTGGGTGCGCCCACCCCTGCTGTTGCGCAATAGATTTGGATCAGCCGGCACAGATCGACTTTGGTGCCCAAGACTTCGATTCGACCTGCGTCTGTGAGAACCAAGTTTGATGCCACCATTTCGGTGATGACACCTTCCCTGATGAAGTCCTCCTCATAAGGAAGGATCTTGGATGACGGTTCTGACTGTACTGGAGGTTTCAGGTGTCTGGGGTGCTGAGCTGGCTGGGGCTTGTGGGGCTTGTTCGCTGCGACGCTTGTGTCTACCCGGCCAGCGCTCAAGCTCGTACGCCTAGCCATCCGCGCAGTGTGAAATGCTGACTCGTGGCTGGAAATGTAGGCATACGCGGCTGCCACCAAATCCTGTTTCCCATCTAGGACATCGTGATTTGCTTTCGGGGTCTGTGCCACGATCAAGATGCGCAGGCGCTCGACCGCGACCAGCGCCGGGATCACCAAAATATCCTTCTGCTTGGCAGTCCTGACTAGACCTTTACCCCACTTGAGGATGCGGACGCGAGCACCCGCTGAGACTTTGCCGGTGACGATGTAAAGCTCAGGGTCATCTCCGTGCGTGACAAATGCGCCGACATAGGTCATTACAACCTACCTCAAGTGAGTAATATTCCTTAAGGTTTAGCAGCAATTAAGGCTGGTGCAACTGGAAATTTCTCAGGTTTATAAGCTATTGTTTTAGCTGGAAATATTGAATTTTATGTTTCGCGAACTTGTGAAATTTCCATTTTGAAAAATCGGTGGTTTGTGGAATTTTTGCGGGCAGTCGTAATGGTGGCAAGGGGTTAGAGTGAATGCGGAGGTTATTGGATACAGACACTCTCTGCATCACGGCTTCGATAAATTCGTTTCAGATGATCACGCTCTTTCAACGGGCCTTGTTGTTCAAAGTCATCGCGGCTGGTGATAGCATGCGCACCCCCGGATTGGGGGCTTTATCACTTCCCGTAAGGAACACGCCCTGTGAAAGACTTCGTCATCAGCGTCAACAACCTCGTCCTCTACGTTTCCCTGGCCGTTATCTGGCTGGTCGCTATCGTGTCTCTGTTCACCGCCGGTTTCTTGCCAGCGCTGGGGATTTTCGTGGCCGGCACGTTGGTTTGGTGCATCGTTTCCGGTTTCTGGTTCGTCCAGTCGGCGACTTACGAAGAGCTGCGCAAGCTCAACGCTAATAAAGTCTGAAGTGTCTGTGCGGAGCCTTAGTGCTCCGCCTCTCTGGGCAACTAGCGCCTCTAAACCTGGATTCCCACCCAGTAAATCGCAGTAGAACCCCTCCGAACCGCAACGGTCTGTTCCTTATTACTCTCAGGAATTGATCCGATGTCCGCGCACCGCAGCCTTGTGATACTCGCTCGAGGTGGATACGCCGCTCGAGGCGTGCTCTATTTGATCATCGGTATCTTCGCGTTACTCGCCGCCCATGACTCAACCAAACCCAAAGACAGTCACAAAAGTCTCGAAGCTTTGTTGGCCCAGCCATTCGGCTATTTTTTAGTAGGACTTGTAGTGGCAGGTCTGCTCGCGTTCGCAGCCTGGCGTGTACTGCAAGCCACGCGAGATGTTGATCACCACGGCACCCAACTCAAAGGTTTGGTAATTCGCGCGGGTCTTTTGGCGGGCGGTCTGGTCAATGGCGCGCTCGCGTTATTTGCCTTGAGCCTGCTTGTGAGTGGGATCAAAAGTTCGGGCAGTTCCGGAGGGCAAACCAAAGACTGGCTGGCGCATCTGTTGTCGTGGGAATACTCGAACGTATTGGTGTACCTGATTGCGCTTATTCCGTTAGGTGTTGGTATTGCTCACATCATCAAGGGCTGGAAGGCCTCGTTTGAAAAGTATTTCGAGGCCGACGAAGACGTCATGCGCTATGTCCGCCCGGTATCTCGATTTGGTCTGATCGCCCGTGGCGTGGTGTTTATAGAGATCGCATTGCTGCTGGCCGTCAGCGGTTCCGCGTATCAGGCGATGGATCCTCCCGGAATGAAAGAGGCCTTGGACGCGCTGCAAAATCTGCCCGCAGGATGGCTGATTTTGATGGTGATGGCCTTGGGGCTGCTTGCCTTTTCGGTCTACAGTTTTTCTGAAGCGTGCTGGCGCAAGATCAACATGGACGTGCCGGGCGTTTCCAGTCAGTAGATCCTCAGGAATTAACTACGAACCGCCCTCCTGTTCCCGATACTTCGACAATCGTCCATCGAGCATTCTTTGGACGATCGGAGATGAGCAATGCACCCAGTGACGCCTGACGGTCGCTACTTTGTTGTCAAAGGGCAGCTATGGCGATGCACCAATCCCTCGCTGCAAGAAGATCTGCGACAGCAACTTGTAAACGAACTCATGGCCGCCCGACGGGACGTAAAAGTTGCAAAAGCCGCCAGTGATCCGCAGCAATTGAAAGCAGTAAGAGCACGCGTTCATGCTGCGAAAGTTGCGCTCGGAGAACGAGGCCCGGTGTGGTGGGACGATGGCAGTCCTGATCTAAACAGGCATCAAGTTTCCAATACGCCTTACGCGCAATGGTATGAAACGCTCTGCAAAGGAACTGATTAGCCCGCCAATACGGTCATCCGTCGAATTGCCGTGCCCTTAGATTGACCAAAAGCCAAGCAAATCGTTAACTGTATGCATGTACAGTTAACCTGATAAGGCTTGCATCATGAGCATCACCCTCCTCGGCCCACTCGCGACCGGCGGCCAGAAGCTGCCCCTCTACTCATCCCGTGTGCCGGCGGGCTTCCCCTCCCCGGCGGCTGATCACATCGAGAAGCACATTTCCCTCGATGAGCTGTTCGATATCCGCGCGCCGCACGTGTACCTGGTGAGAATTGACGGCGACAGCATGCAGGGCGCCGGCATCTATTCAGGGGATCTGGTGGTCGTTGATCGAAGTATTGATGCGGTCAGTGGCGATATCGTCATCGCTGCGCTGAACTCCGAACCCTTCTGCAAGCGTCTGCTGCTGCGCGAGAACGCCGTGATGCTTTTATCGGAGAACCCGAAATACCCGGCAAGACATGTCATGGAAGGCGATGAGCTGGTGATCTGGGGTGTGGTGAAATACAGCGTGCGCGATCATGACAACACCTGAACCGGTCTTCGCCCTGATTGACTGCAATTCGTTTTATGCGAGTTGCGAGCGGGTTTTCCGGCCCGACCTGGCGAAGACGCCCATCGTGGTGCTGTCCAACAACGATGGCTGTGTGATTGCGCGCAGCTACGACGCCAAACCGTTTGTGAAAATGGGCCAGCCGTACTTCCAGATCAAGGATCATCTGCGCCGTAACGGCATCGTCGCGTTCAGCAGTAATTACGCGTTGTATGGCGACATGAGCGAGCGCGTCATGACCATCATCGAATCGCTGGTGCCTGCGCTTGAGGTCTACAGCATCGACGAAGCGTTTGCCGATCTGACGGGCATTGCCGGTGACTTGTCCGCGTTTGGTCGGCAGATGCGCTCTGCACTGCTCAAACGCACGGGCATTCCTGTCGGCGTGGGCATTGCCCGCACCAAAACCTTGGCCAAGCTCGCCAACCACACTGCGAAAAGGCTGCTGGACATCACCGGCGGCGTGGTCGATCTCTGCGATCCGTTCAAACGTGACTGGACGCTGCGCAACACCGATGTCGGCGAGGTCTGGGGCATTGGCAGACGCATGAAAGCTCACCTGGAAGTCATGGGCATCAAAACTGCCATGGACTTGGCGAAAGCCGACCCGTGGATGCTTCGGCAGAAATTCAGCGTGGTGATCGAGAAGACCGCACGCGAGCTCGCCGGCACGTCATGCCTCGAACTGGGAGAAGCTGACCCGCCGAAGCAGGAAATCTGCTGCAGCCGGATGTTCGGCACGCGACTCACGCAGATCGAGCCGATCAAGGAAGCCGTCGCGACCTACACCCAGCGTGCGGCCGAAAAACTCCGCGCGCAGAACTCGCTGTGCAAGAAGATCCGCGTGAGCATTCGCACCGGCATGTTCAATCCGGAAGAAGCGAAGTATGCGAACGGCGCGCTGGTGGAATTGCCCTACCCGACCAACGATGTGCGTCTGATGACGAAAGCAGCCACGGAAGCGGTCAATCGGCTGTTTCGACCGGGTTTCAGATACAGCAAGGCCGAAGTGCTGCTGATGGATTTGCGGCAGCCGGGTGAATTCACGGATGACCTGTTCGCCCATTCGCAACCGGCGATGGCTGACAAGGTCATGAGCGTTCTGGATGAGATCAATGGGCGCTGGGGCAAGGGCGTTCTTCGGGTGGCCAGTGTGCCCGCCGCGCCTGACTGGGGGATGCGTCGAGACCTGATGAGCCAAAGCTACACGACCAAGGTCAATCAGCTGTGGACGGTCAAGGCCCGATAGCCGGCGGGTGTCGCCGAACATCCGACAACACCCGCTAGCGGCAAAGTCCTAGATCATCGGCGAACTACTAACGACCCGCAGCGCCAGGCCTTCATAGGCATCGAGAACAATGGTGAATTCGCCCTCCGGCGTAAGGTCACCTTCGACCCGCTCGTTGATGATGTCGACCACCGGCCCCGGGGCAATGTTGGGCAGGTGCAGGGTTTCAGTAATCGGTGTCGCGCCGAAGTTCAGGGCGGTGATCTGCGTGCCTTTGCCCGCAGGCAGTTCGTGAACCATGATCAGCAACCCCGGGTGTTCAACGTCCGGAACCAGAATCTGCCGACTGGCGGCAATATCGTAGGCCCGGCGCGCGGAGAGAATTCGCTGCAGTTGCGAGGCAAACGAATCCGGATCCTGCAATTGCGCAGGCAGGCTGCCGTACAAGGATTTCGAACGCGGCATGAGGCCCGCTGACAGCGACGCCTCCGGGTTCAGATCCACCAGGTCATAAGCGCCACGATGAATCCAGCGGGTATCGCCATCGCCCATCAGATGCTCGACCTGCTCTGCCGGCAAAGGCAGTGCACCGACAAGATCCCACCCCGACAACGCGAACACCCCGGGTTGCATCGCGTTGTACATCACCAGCAGCAAATGGATTTGTTTGATCTGCTGAATATCCGCAGCGGTGATTGCATCGAGGTCGCGAATGCCGAGGGCGGCGGTGATGATACTGGCGGTGGTGCAGGACACGCCGTTGGTCACGAACTTGAGATTGTAGGGAGCGTGCTCACCGGTCAGGCGCTCGTACATCTGCTCGCGGATGTGTTCGCGCAAGATGTTGCCGGGGAACGTCTGGCCTTGGAACATGTAGGTGTCGTGGGCATGCAACGTCCAGAAATGCACCAGTTCCAGCGTCAGTTCATCATGGTTCTGCAAGGCATGGATCAGCGAGCCCGGGTCGATGCCGAGCGTGTGCATCTGGCGCAGCATCAGGCGCAGGAATTCGGTATCGCCCATCAGCAACGCGTGCTGGTAGGCCGGCCGGGTGATGAAATCGTAGGAGAGATCGGCGCCGCCGTGGGACATGGCAGCGATGTCGTCAACCGTCAGGTTCAACTCCTGAAAGCTGAAGCCGCCGGCCTTGCGAATCGCCCCGCCCAGCAATTGGTTGCCGGTGATCGACAGCGGATGGCTTTCCGACCACGCAGTGCCGTCGAGCTTGCGCTCCACACCGAGAAAACCGTTGGCATCGAGACGGAGGATTTTTGCGCCCATGACGTCGATGGCGTGCAGCGCATCGCCGATGATCATCTGCTGCGCGGCAAAGGTCGGATCCAGCCAGTTCAACGACGGCTGGCCTTCCTTGAAATAATGCAAGTACACCCAGCGGCGCGGCTTGCCATCAACACCAATGACGATGGACGTCGCGCTCCAGTCGGTTTCCTTGACCCCCGGCTCGAAGAAGATCACCCGTTGCAACTGGCCGACGATGTAATGCTTGTCGCGCAGCGCATCAACCTGCTGCGGGCTGAGGTTTTGCGCGTCACGCCCCTCTGCCACATCAGGCAGCAGCGGCCAGTCCTCCTCACGGATTTCGACCATGTGATAGAGGCCCGGATAATCTTCATAGGCCATCTCAGCCAGACGAAAATCCGCGCCCTTGCCGGTATGCGACGGGATCACATCATCGATGACTACGGCGTTGTGCGCAGCGGCCATGCGGGTCAGCGCCTGCAGCTGCGCCTCGGTGCCCAGTTGCGGGTCGATGTCGAAACTGATGCGGTCGAAATTGCCGTCGATGGTCGGCGTGTGTTCAGTGCCCCGCAGGCCCCCGGACTTTTTCAGCGGCCCGTTATGAATACCCTGAATGCCGATTTTCGAGAGCAGGTGCCACAAACCTTCATCGCCCAAGGCCTCCAGCACGGTGCCGTTTTCACGGGTAACAATGGAAGCGGGATACGCGGTAAACCAGACCGAGGCCAAAGCCGAAGCGTCCCGAGGCCGGGTATGGGCGTAGGGCTGCTGCCACAAGCGGCCCTGTCCCGAATAGAGTTTGGCCCGCTGCCTTGCGGCATGCAGCATGGATTGTTCGACCAACCACGCCACTTGGTTCTGTTCAGCCGTCGTCATGAAAACCATTGCCTCTCGTTGGAGTGAGCGTGCGATCGGGCCTTGCATCCAGCACAGCGACACCGCCCGATTCATTTATGTATGAGGCCCGGAGGTGGATTTCGTTGCATTGGTCTTGGCGAAGGCGTCTCGACCCGCCAGACAGGGCGGAAAAATCAAATAGCCAAATGGCCCGGCGCCTCGCCATGGTGCAATTCGCCTTCATTTGGAGCGCAATCACTCCGTGAGCACCCCGTAAACACTGTAGTTTCCACGGCAAATCCGAGTGGCACCCTCCTTGCTAGCAATAAATCAGTAACTGCTAGCAATCAGGAGAATCACCCATGGCAACTCGGTTTCAAAACCTGCAACGTCTGCTGTTTCCCGTGGCTGCGGCAGTCACGCTCAATATGGCAATGTTCGGTGGCGCGCAAGCGGCTGAGCCGCCGATCAAGGTCGGTCTGGTCGCGGCCCTTTCCGGGCAGTCGGCCAAATCCGGTGAAGCCCTGACGCGGGGTTTGACCATGGCGATTAATGAGGTCAACGCCAGTGGCGGTGTGCTCGGGCGCCCGCTGGAATTGGTGCGTCGCGACGATGAAAGCAATCCGTCGAAGGGCATCCTCGCCGCGCGCGAACTGGTGCAGCGCGAGAAAGTCGCCGTACTGTTTGGTGGTCTTGATACACCGGTTTCGCTGGCCATCGTACCGCTGGTCAATCAGATGAAAGTGCCGTTCATGGGCATCTGGGCAGCGGGTACGAAAATCACTGAGAACGGCGCGGCCGATAACTATGTGTTCCGTGTTTCTGCCGTCGATGAATTGGTGGATGAGGCGCTGGTGAATTACGGCGTCGACCACGGCATGAAGAAGCCGGGGATGATCCTCATCAACAATCCGTGGGGCGAGTCCAACGAGGCGGGCTTCAAGCGTGCGCTGGAAAAACGCGGCATGGCCAACGCCGGTGTCGAGCGGATTCAGGACAGCGATCTCGACGTCGTTCCGCAACTCACTCGCTTGAAAAACGCCGGTGCCGACACCCTCCTCCTTGTCGGTAATGTCAGCCCCTCTGCGCAAGTCGTGAAATCTCTGGATCGTATGGGCTGGGACGTGCCGGTCGTTTCGCACTGGGGCCCGGCCGGTGGCCGCTTCGGCGAACTCGCGGGACCGAACGCCGGGCGCGTGCATTTCATCCAGACCTACGTGTTCACCGAGCACAACAGCGCCAAGGGCGATGCCTTGTTGGCCGCATTGAAAACCGCCTACCCGCAGATCAAGTCACTGGCTGACGTCACCCCGGCGGTGGGCATCGCCAATGCTTACGACGGGCTGCACCTCGCCGTTGAAGCGATCAAAAAAGCCGGCAGCACCGACGGCAAAGCGATCCGCGACGGCTTTTACGCCATCAGCGAATACGACGGTTTGATCAAGGACTACAAGCAACCGTTTACCCCGACCAAGCATGACGCATTGGGGCCGGACGATTACCTGTTCACGCACTTCGTCAACGACCAAATCGTCCCGCTCGCGCCTAAGGAGTAAGCCATGTACACCGCCGCCATCATCTCCGGGCTGGGCCTCGGCAGCATGTACGCGTTGCTGGCGTTAGGGTTTCACCTGACCTACGTCGTCTCGCGCACCGTCAACTTCGCCCAGGGCAGCGCCATGATGGTCGGCGCGGTGTTGGGCTACACCTTTTGCATCAACTGGGGCTGGTCGCTGTGGTTTGCGCTGCCGCTGACGTTGCTGCTCTGTGCGCTGTATGGCTTGGCCATCGAGCGCTGGCTGGTGCGGCCGTTTCACAGTCGCGGCTCACAGGCGTGGCTGATGGCGACGGTGGCCGGCGGGATTCTGGTGGATAACCTGGCGTTGTTCACCTTCGGCAAGGAGCCTCGGCAGTTTGAAAGCAGCCTGGCCAACCTGAATGTCGAGATGTTCGGCAGCAATGTGGGTGCCCTGCAATTGCTGATTCCGCTGGCCGGGGCGGCGATTGCGCTGGCGTTGTATCTGGTGCGGCGTTACACCCGGCTGGGCAAAGTGCTGGAAGCCTGCGTGCAGAATCCTCGCGCGGCGATGCTGATGGGCATCAACGTCAATCGTGTGGTCGCCATCGCTTTTGCGATCTCGACGGTGTTCGCCGCCGTCGCCGGTTTGTTGATTGCGCCGCTGTTCAGCGTCAACGCGGAAATGGGCATGTTGTTCGGCCTGAAAGCCTTCGCGGTGGCGATTCTCGGCGGCATCACCAGTGCCGGCGGCGTGTTCACCGCTGGGTTGCTGTTTGGTCTGACGGAAGCGCTGATCACGATGTATTTCGGCTCGGCGTTTACCCAGATATTCACGTTTGCGCTGGTGATTGTCGCGCTGGCGATTCGTCCCAACGGTCTGTTCGGCAGCCAGGCATTGGTGAAAGTATGAAGAACCTTCCCTCCTTGCTGATCGCCCTCCTCGCGGTCGTTTCTGGGGTCATGGCGTTCACGCTGGACAGCTATTCCCTGCTGGTTTTCACCCTGTGCGCGCTGGCGACAGTGGTTGGCGTGAGCCTGAATATTCTGATCGGCCTGAGCGGGCAGATCTCCTTTGGCCATATCGCCTTCTACGCGATCGGTGCCTATGTGTCGGCGCTGCTGACCTTGGCGGGTTGGCCGTTATGGCTGGCACTGCCGATCGCCGGTGTCGCGGCTGGGGTGATTGGCGCGCTGTTGGCGATTCCGGCCCTGCGGGTTAGCGGCCCGTATTTGGCGATGATCACCATTGCCTTTGCGTTTGTTGTGCATCACAGCTTGATCGAATGGCGTGACGTCACGGGCGGCTCCAACGGTTTGATGGGTATCCCCATGCCGGAATTCGCCGGGCTTGATCCGTCGATTTTCCTTGCCCTGTTGGCTGCCGCGTTGATGATTGGCGCCCTGCTCTTCTATCAGCGCCTCAGTCACAGCCGCTGGGGCAAAGCCATGCGCGCTGTGAAAGCTTCGGAAATTGCTGCGCGCTCGCTGGGCTTCAATCCGGTCATCAGCAAAACCCTCGCCTTTGCTTTGTCGGCGGCGTTGACCGGACTCGCGGGTGGCTTGCTCGCGCCGTTGCTGATGTTCATCAACCCGGAATCCTTTCCGTTTTCGCAGTCGATTTTGTTTGTGCTGGCAGTGATCGTCGGTGGCAGTGGCATGCTCTTCGGGCCGCTGATTGGCGCGTTGTTGATTGTGCTGGTGCCGGAACTGCTCTCGGATTTTGCCGAATATCGTTTGCTGATTTTTTCCACGCTGCTGCTGTTGGTGCTGTGGATCGCACCGAATGGCCTGCTGGGCGCCCTCGCCCGACGCTGGATCATACCCACGCGTTTGCTGCCGCCCACGCAGTTCAATGAGCAACGTATCGCCGCGCATCTGCGCAGCCGTGGCGTGAACTCAGGCTTGCGGGTGACTGATATCGGCATTCGCTTCGGCGGCGTGCAGGCCGCGCAACACGTCAGTTTGCATGCCCCCGCCGGCAGCATCACCAGCATCATCGGCCCTAACGGCGCGGGCAAAACCACTGTGCTCAATATGATCAGCGGCTTCTATGTGCCGGACTCTGGACAGATTGAGCTGCAACAACCGCTGGCCGGGCTGCCTGCCTGGAAAAGCGCTCGGGCCGGGATTGCCCGCACGTATCAGACCACCCTGCTGTTCGGCGAAATGTCGGTGTTGGACAACCTTCTGGTGGCGATGCAGCAGGGCCGTATGGGCCTGCCGTTCAGCCTTTCCACAGTCGAGCAGCGCAGTCTGGCGCTGGATCTGTTGGCACTGGTCGGCTATCGCGGTGAAGTGAATATTGCCGCCGAAAATCTGCCGCATGTGGATCGGCGTCTGGTGGAAATCGCCCGTGCATTGGCGACGGCGCCTGCAGTGTTATTGCTGGATGAACCGGCAGCGGGCCTCAGTCGTCGTGACACGGATGACCTGGCCATTCTGCTGCGCAAACTGGCGGATTTCGGCCTGACAGTGATTCTGGTCGAGCACGACATGGCGCTGGTCATGTCGGTGTCCGAGCACTTGCTGGTGCTCGACGCCGGCAAACCTATTGCCTCGGGGCCGCCGGCGGATATTCGGCAAAACCCGCAAGTCATCGCTGCTTATCTGGGCGGTACCGAGTATCAAGCCACGCCTCGCGAACAGGTGTGGAATGGCAGCCGCGATGCGCGTTTGTACGTCAAGGATCTGCTCATCGATTACGGCGCGTCAGCCGTGGTCGACAAGGTCAATTTGCTGGTCAATCCCGGCGAACTGGTGGCGATTCTCGGCGCGAACGGCGCGGGCAAATCGAGCATCCTGCAATGTCTGGCCGGCCTGCATCGCGCCAGCGGCGGCAGTATTTTGCTGGACAACGAAAACATCGAACTGGCCAACGCCAGCACCATCGCCGCTAAAGGTCTGGCCCTGGTGCCGGAGGGCCGTCAGGTTTTCCCGTATCTGAGTGTGCGCGACAACCTGTTGCTCGGCGGCTATTCGCGCCGTGACAGCTTCGATGCCGAGGCTGAAATCGAGGCCATCCTCAAGCGCTTCCCGCGCCTGCGAGATCGCATCGACAACCCGGCCGGGCTGCTTTCCGGTGGCGAGCAACAAATGGTCGCCGTGGGCCGTGGCCTGATGGCCAAGCCAAAAATCCTCCTGCTCGATGAGCCGTCGCTGGGCCTGTCGCCCGCGATGATCGGCGAGTTGTACGATGCACTGGCGGCGCTGCGCGACGAAGGCGTGACCATCCTGCTCGTGGATCAAATGGCCAACCTCGCGCTGCAAGTGGCGGATCGCGCTTACGTCCTCGAAACCGGCATCATCGTCAAAGCCGCCGGCTCCGCAGAACTGCGCGCCGACAAAGCGCTGGCTGCGGCTTATCTGGGTGAAGGGGCCAGCGCATGAGCGCCCTGAAAATCATCAATGCACGGCTCGGAAGCGATCACCGCGTGAGCGAGTTCTACGTTGAGAACGGTTACTTTGTCGACGGCTTCAGTCCGAATGCGAGCCACTGGGAAATCCTTGATCTGCACGGTCAATTGATGATGCCGGGGCTGATCGAAACCCATATCCATCTGGACAAGGCCTGCATCATGCAGCGCTGTCATTTGCAGGAAGGCACCCTGGCTGAAGCCGTCACGCAAACCCGCGCGGCGAAAGCCGAATTCACTGAAGACGATGTTTATCAGCGTGGTGCGCAGGTTCTGGACAAGGCGATTGTGCAAGGCACGACGCACATGCGCACCCACGTCGAACTGGATCCGCAAATCGGTCTGACCGGGTTCAACGCGATTCGCCGTTTGCAGGCTGATTACGCCTGGGCCATCAGCCTGGAAATCTGCGTATTTCCCCAGGAGGGTCTGCTGAACAATCCGGGGACCGAGGCGCTGTTGTGTCAGGCACTGGAAAGCGGCGCAACCGTGCTTGGCGGCTGCCCGTACATGGACAGCGACCCTCATGGACAGATCCAGCGTCTGTTTGAACTGGCGGTGCGCTACGACTGCGACCTCGATCTGCACCTGGATTTCGACCTGAACACCGAAGGCATGACGGTCATGGAAGTCGCACGCTGCACGCAGCTGCACGGCTGGGGCGGACGCGTCACCATCGGGCACGCGACCAAATTGTCGACGCTGCCCCGTGAGCCACTGACGGTGCTGGCTCTGCATCTGGCCAAAGCAGGCGTGCAGGTCACCTGCCTGCCGAGCACTGATCTGTTTTTGCTCGGCCGCGACGCGTTCCACAACAAACCCAGAGGCTTGGCGCCACTCGCGCATTTGCATGAGTGCGGCGTGACCTGCTCGGTCTCGACCAACAACATCGGCAACCCGTTTACGCCGTATGGCGATGCGTCGTTGATCCGCCAGGCCAACCTGTTCGCCAACGTCAGTCAGATGGGCACGGTGGCGGAACTGCTGCAATGCCTGGCGTGGGTCTCCAGCGAGTCGGCGGTGATGCTGCGATTGCAGGATTACGGTTTGCGACCAGGCTGCCGCGCCGATTTCATCGTGTTCGACGCGTCCTCGCCAGCGGCGGTGATCGCTGAAATAAGCGCACCGTTGATGGGCTTCAAGGGCGGGCGCCAGACGTTCAGTCGCCCAGTAGCAACGTTGATCAAACCGCGTTAATCAATCAGCGCCTGCTTGAGGTTGAACTCGGCGGGCGCAGTTTCTTCCAGCGCCAGTTGCGCTTCCAGTTCGTCCAGATGCTCGATCATCACCGCCACGGCTTTGGCGTTATCGCCATTTTCCAGCGCGGTGATGATCTCCTGGTGCTCGTCGGACGCACACGACGGCACGTCATTACGCTGATACAGCGCGACGATCAATGAGCTACGCACCATCAGGTTGGCGAGGATATCGCTGAGCACCGTGTTGCCACTGATCTCGCCGAGCAGCAGGTGAAACTCGCTCAGCTCGCGGACGATGGCGCGGCGATCGGTGTCGTTGGTGGCTTTGCGTTCATTGTTCATGTGTTGGGCGATACGCTGGCGCTGCGTGCGCATGGTGTCCGGCGTGATCGCCTCGACAATTGCGCGCTCGATGGCACGCCGGGCGCTGAAAATATCCCGCGCTTCGCGTGCCGTCGGCTGGGCAACCATGGCGCCCCGATTGGCTTCGATGGTCACCACTTTTTGCATCGCCAGACGCTGCAACGCCACCTGCACATGATTGCGGTTGGCTTGCAGGGTTTCGACGATATGCGCTTCGATCAATCGCGTGCCGGGCGGCAGGCGATGCTGGGCGATAGCCTTGAACAGCGCATCGACAATCCGTTGCACCTCAAGCTGTTTGGCGGTGACAGTGCTCAAGCCCATCCTTTCCTCTGTTTTTCAGAACGCCGCAGGCCAATCCACAACAATGTGTCTGGCGGGCAATCGGCGGCATTATCCGCCAGCCGCCCGAGCCCGGCAAATGTGCGCTGCAAGGATCAGTCCGGTTGACCGAGCCCGGTGCCCTCCCCCCGTGGATCGTGCATGGCGCTGCGCCGACCCTCGGCGTCAATCGCAATAATCCCGGCGTGGCCGGTCATGGGGCTGCGCACCGGAATGATTTCCACCTCATGGCCCAGCATGCCGAGGCCTTCAATCGTCGCGACGCTCATGTCGCCTTCAAGCTTGAGGTTGTCCGTGCTGTCGAAAAAGCTGCGGCCCAACAGAAAGCGCGGCGCATGCAACGCCTGATCAATCGGTTGTTGATAGTCGATCAGTTGCGTCGCCAGCACCATCTGCGTTTGCGGTTGACCATCGCCACCCTGCGTGCCGAAGAACCAGCGGCGGCCATCGTCAGCCAGATAGCAGGACGGATTGAGCGTGTGCGCCGGACGCTTGCCCGGTGCCCAGCCGTTGACGTGTTGGGGATTGGCGTTAAATCCGGCCGCGCGATTTTGCCACAGCACGCCGGTGTCACCGAGGATGCAGCCCGACCCGAAATCATGGAACAGGCTCTGGATCAGGCAAGCCGTACGGCCCTGCGCATCGGTCGCGGCCATCCAGATGGTATCGGCCGGGCGTCCCGGCTCGTTCCACGGTGCCGCGCGCTGATCGTCGATGGCATCGGCGTAGGCTTTAATCTGCGCATCTTCGAGAGTGGCAGCAAAATCCCACGACTGGCTCAGCGGATCGCACAACTGCGCATTGCGTCGCAGCAGGCCCTGTTTGATCGCTTCGACGAGATAGTGATAGTAAAGCGCGCTACCGTTACCAACGTCCGCCAGCGGCTTGTGTTGCAGCGCGGCCATGGCTTGCAGCGTGTACAAACCCTGACTTGGTGGCGCGACGTTGTAGAGTTGGCCATCGCGATAACGTACCGAAATCGGTGCGACTTCAGGTGCGCGAGTTGCCGCCAGATCGGCCGTCGTCAAACCGCAGCCCAAGCGATCAAACGCAGCTCCGAACGCCTCGGCCAGTTCGCCGTGGTAGAAATCCTCGACGCCGTGTTTCGCCAGATGCCGCAGGATGTTGGCCAACTCGGGCTGGCGCAACGTATCGCCCTCGCGTAGCCAATGCCCATCGTGTTTGCACAGCCGATGCAGATACGGCAATTGCTCGATCAGCGGTTGGCGCAGGGTTTGCCAGAACAGCTGCGAGCGCGACACCTGCACACCGGCATCGGCCACGCTCGCGGCGTCACTTAACAGATCAGCCCAGCCGAGCCGCGAGCCCCATTCATGCCGACTGATGTTCGCCGCCGTCCGCCAACTGGCCATCGCGCCCGCCGTGCTGGCAACCGACGCCGGGCCGCGCACGGTGATGATTCCGCCCTCGGGCAAACGTTGCCCGGCCTGGCCAATCCCCACGATGGTGCGCACCTGACTGTCGTGGATCATCCATAGGGCATCGCCGCCCAGGCCGGTCATGTGCGGAAAAACCGCAGCAAGCATCGCACTGGCGGCGAGCATGGCATCAATGGCCGTGCCGCCCGCGTCGAGAATCCGCAGGCCGGCAGCGCTGGCATCGACATGAGGCGTACAGATCACCGCACGGCTGGAGGTTGCGATCATGGTGGCGGGCTCTCTCTTTGCTAGTGATCGTTATGTTGATTGCTAGCAAAGCAAGATGTATGCCTTCAGGAGCCGCTATTCCTGCTCGTGGGTAATGTCCACCAGCGGGATCGGCTCGATTGCCCAGGCACGGATTTGACGACGCTCGGGGCTCGGCACCGCACAGGCCTTACGCCCGGTGAACGTTCGCGCAAGGCGTTCTTCATCGATGCGCCAGCCACGCTGCTCCAATGCCTGCACGTCTTTGCGGAAGGCGATTTGCAGCGCGTCGGATTTTAACGAGACCTCTTGCTGAAAGGAGTCCGGCACGCGCTCGGGTCGTACGTTTTTCAGCACCGCATGATCCTGTTCAAAGATACGAATATTGCTGGCAATGAACCGGCGATCCAGCAGTCGCGAGCGCAGGAATGTTCTGCCCATCATCCACCAGGTTCGCGTGCGGTTGGCGTCAATCGGCATGTGCGCCGAGACGATGTAGATCCGCCAGCCATTGGGTAATTCGAGCTCCAGCGTTGTACACGGGCCGGACAAATGAAAACCCGGAACAGTGACCACACTGACAAACTCGGTGGAAGATTTGCGTCTCAACAGCCCTTTGCGCGCGGGCCTGCGCATGAGCATTTGTGCGCTGCCGCTCCACGCATCGCTTTCCACATCGAACGCTTCAATCTCGGGATGATCCGGATCGCCGAAGGTTGAACCATGCACAAAGGGAGCGTGGGCGAAATCGAGGCCGTTTTCGATAATCCGATCCCAACTGGCCTGCCAATCGAAATGACCACTGACCACCCGAATGGCCGGATCGTCGATCCAGTCGAGCGTTGGTAGAGGCGGACGTTCCGCTTCTGGAAGATCACCTAAAAACGCCCAGATCCAGCCATAGCGTTCCAGCGTTGGGTAGGCGTCGACGCGAGCCTTCGCCGGAATCCGCAGGTCTGGCTGCGCAGGTATGTGCGTGCAGACGCCATCCGCACCAAACCGCCAGCCGTGATAAGGACACTGCACGCTGTTGCCGACCTTGCTGCCGGCCGACAGCGAACCGCCGCGATGCACGCAAACGTCTGAAAGCAGATGCGCGACGCCCGCCTCATCACGGAACGCCACAAACGGTTGCCCGAGCAATTGCACCGGCATCAATCCTTCAGTCAATTGCGACGAGGGCAGAACGACATACCAGAGGTTCGTGAGCATGGGGCGCGGGTGATTCCGTCAATTCGGTTAACTGAGATCATAAAACGAAAGCGGCTCCGAAGAGCCGCCATGTCTGCCTTTCGTGATTCAACGACGCAGAAAGCGGTTGACCAACAGCAGCACTGCCGCACCGATGGCCAGTGCAGCCACTGGTTTTTCTTTAACAAACGTCGAGACGTTGTCCAACGTGTCGCCGTAGGTTTTAGTCAGTTGGCCCGAGGCCTGACGTGCAGCGCCTTCAGCGTCCAGCCTTGAATCACCGATCAATTTCCCGACTGCGCTCTGCGCCTTGCCAGCGAGTTTTTCTGCAACGCCTTCAACTTGTTCACTTTTCATAATTCATCAAACCTTCGTCTGTAAGTGGAGAGTTCAGAATCGACCTGAGCGTGTGCCGAGAGGCTATCTGCACAGCATTAGGGGAACGGGCGTGGTGATTGGTTCCATCGAAATGAGCGTCAGCAGCCGAAAACCACTGTTTGCTTACGTCCGCCTAAACTCGCAAAAACCTATACAGAAGACTACTCTTGTATAACTTATTGCCGGCTTGGCGATGACCTCGAATTTAACGGACTCCGATTGATGAATGCGACGCGGCGCTTGTGCCTGGTCTTGGGCGACCAATTGTCTTTCGACCTCGCCTCCCTGCAAGGCCTCGATCAGGATCACGATGCCGTGTTGCTTGTCGAGGTGATGGAGGAAGCCAGCCATGTCCCCCACCATCCACAAAAAATCGTCCTGATCTTCAGTGCCATGCGGCATTTCGCCGAGGCTTTGCGTCAGCGTGGCGTTCGCGTGCACTACGTCACGCTAACGGATCCGGACAACAGCGGATCGGTGCCGAGCGAATTACAGCGCTGGCACGCACTGCTCAAACCCAGTGAGATTCACCTGACAGAGTGCGGTGACTGGCGCCTGGAGCAATCGATCAAGGATTGCGGCTTGCCCATCCAGTTGCACAGCGATGCTCGCTTTCTTTGCACACGTAACGAATTTTCCGACTGGGCGCAGGGCAAAAAGCAGCTGCGCATGGAGTTCTTTTACCGTGAGATGCGTCGCAAAAGCAGGCTGTTACTCAACGGTGACGGCAGCCCGGTCGGAGGCGCCTGGAACTTCGACGCCGACAATCGCAAAGCCTTGCCCAAGGGCGTGCGGCCCCCTCCTCCCGTGCGCTTCAAACCCGACGCCATCACCCAAGAGGTGCTTGCGTTGGTGGCCGAACACTTCGCCAGCCACTACGGCGCTCTCGAGACGTTCGATTACCCGGTGACACACGCCGACGCACAGGCATTGTGGGAGTACTTTCTCGATTGGGGACTGGCCGCGTTCGGCGATTATCAAGACGCCATGGCCAGCAACGAACCCTTTCTGTTCCATGCGCGGATCAGCGCGGCGCTCAATATTGGTCTGCTGGATCTTCGGCAGATTTGCAGCGATGTCGAATCAGTCTATTGGTCGGGCGGCATTCCGCTCAACGCGGCTGAAGGTTTTATTCGGCAACTGATCGGCTGGCGCGAGTACGTCCATGGCGTCTACTGGCTGAAGATGCCCGACTACGCACAAGGCAATGTCTTCGGCAACACCCGCGTGCTTCCAGAGTTTTACTGGACAGGCAAAACGCAGATGAACTGCATGCGCCAGGCCATCGGTCAAAGCCTTGAACATGCTTATGCGCACCACATCCAAAGGTTGATGGTCACCGGCAATTTCGCCCTGCTCGCGGGTATCGCACCCAGCCAGATATGCGACTGGTATCTGGCGATCTACATGGATGCCTTCGACTGGGTGGAACTGCCCAACACACTGGGCATGGTCATGCACGCCGATGGTGGTTATCTGGGTTCAAAACCCTATTGCGCGAGCGGCCAGTACATCAAGCGCATGTCTGACTATTGTCGTGGCTGCGCCTACAAAGTGAGCGAAAGCACCACCGACGACGCCTGCCCTTTCAATTCTTTGTATTGACACTTCCTCATGCGCCACGGCGACCTTCTGCGCGGCAATCAGCGCATGAGCATGCTCTATAAAAACCTCGACCGCATGCCTGACGCCAAGCAGCAGGCGCTGTGGCAACGCGGCGAGTTCTTGCTCGCCAAACTCGATCAAGGTGAGTCGTTGTGAAAAAGAGCGAGCTGCCGGTCAAAACCTGCGTGACCTGCGGCCTTCCGTTCACTTGGAGAAAGAAATGGGCGCGCTGCTGGGAGCAAGTACGCTACTGCTCGGAGCGCTGCCGAAGAACCCGATAGATCTCGCCAACCACCTGCGCCACGGCCTCTTCAATCGTGCCTTCATTGCGGCACAACACCCAACCCTGATCCGCCACCGCTCGCGCGAACGCCTCGGTACACGCGACGTGTTCTTCGCGCTTGTGGATCACCGTGCTGCCCAACCCCCGGGAGCGTGCCGCCGCCCTTGCCCAGGAAATATCAGGATCGGTCACGACGCCAACATGCAGATCCGGCACGCGCACCTCTCGCGCCATGTTCAACTGAAGAATCTCTGCGAACGGGACGGTTCGCCGAAACGCCGCGTCTGACGGGTACCAACGGTCGATCAGGACGATGCTGTCCAGCGGTTGCTTGGGCAGCACATGCTGTGAAATCCAACTGCGGCTATCCGCCAGACGCTGACAAATAGCCCACTCCAGATCTGTGGAGGGGTCTCTTGCGAGTCGATTGACGAGGGCCATGGTGCCAGCCCTGTCGGGATCGTTTTTTCTCTCGCACAGGCGAATGACTTTCTTGTTGTCGGCCCTCAGGGCTGCCGTCACGGCTTCCAACAATGTGGTTTTGCCGGTGCCTTTGGGGCCATCGAGAGAAATAAACAGCGCGGGATTCATCGTTCACACGGCGTGTTGAGACATTGGTGGGCACTTTAACCGTATTGATGCCATTCAATCAGCTCATCCCCGTACCTTCTCGAACAAACGCTTCAAGTAACGTTACTTTCCTCTGCAACTGATCGACATGCGCCTTCTCGGCACGCAGTGCAGAACGTAGCTCCTTGTTCTCCGACTCGTGAATGCGCGCCCAACGAAGGGTCGTGCGGCAATTGAAAATCGTGTGCCAGACCTTTTGCAACTTCAGATAATTGGCCAGCAACAGCGCCGCAATCACCACCATCATCACCAATGCAGTAGCCGAGATCACATCCGTAGAAATCATGTTCAATCCTTTTGCCTGGTCATTTGCTTGGAAGACGACCAAAGGATATGTAGTGATTCCTTACACGTATAGATTGTAGACTTGTACAGGTAAACAAAACACACAGATGGACGGGCCATGAAACGGACACAAGAGATCAATCAGGTTCGCTGGGATCTGGCACTTCGCTATCGTTTGATAGAAACCGTGGTTTGGTGGGAAGGCCGCCTCACCACGGGCCACCTGATGCAGAGCTTCGGGATCAGCCGCCAACAGGCGTCCAAGGACATCAACACTTACATCAGTGAACATGCGCCTAAAAACCTTACATATGACAAGCAGCTGAAAGGTTATGTACCCAGCAAACACTTCAAACCATTGTTCATTGATGACAGTGCCAATGCCTATTTGCAGTTGCTGAACCAGACCCACTCGCGGGCGCCACATGTCGAAGGACTGGCGCTTGCGTATGCACATACCAAGGTGCTGGAAGTGCCTGACCGGACTATTCGCCCGCAAGTATTGCGACCACTGCTCAAGGCTTGTCGCAATGGCGAGGTGATCGCTATCGAATACGTTTCGCTGTCCAATCCCTTGCCGGAAACACGGCTGATTTCACCGCATACCCTGATCTATACAGGCATGCGTTGGCATGTGCGGGCTTATTGCGAGAAGAATCGCAAATATCGGGATTTTGTATTGAGCAGATTTCGAGGGGAACCGGAGTTCGAGCGGATGAGTGAGAACCTGATCGACGACGATGAGGAATGGAATACCTTGATCGATGTGGTCATCGAGCCTGATTCCCGTTTGAACCCCGAACAGAAAGCGATCATTGAAATCGACTTCGGGATGGAGTTGGGTGAACTGGTGATACCGACCCGCTGTGCACTGGTGGGATATGTGTTGCAGCGCTACCAGATTGACCCAAAAAAACTCGAGCCAAAGGCGTCGGCGCAGCAGATTGTGGTGAAAAACCTGGAAGCATTGAAGCCGTGGCTTTATGAATAGACAGCAAGCGAATGAGATTCTACGTCGGCTTGGCATAAACAGAGTTCATGCGAAAATGCTACTAGAGGCATATTGACACCATGCGCATGCTGTGGAGAATCGCAGGCACTTTTGTCCACCATGGATGGCCTGCTTATGTATCGACGTATCTTCCTGCAATCGGCTCAAGGTTTCGGCGCCAATCTGCTGAGTCATGACAGTGAGCCCATGGCCCACGATACATTGGGCTGTACCTTTATTTTTTCCTCTATCGGCGATGCCCTGTCTCGAGCTTTCGATTCGGCCAAGGAAACTGTCAGCGACGTTGCTGACAAAGTGGCCGATACCGTCTCCGATGCGTATGACGCCACCCGCGAAACGGTCGGCAATGTCGCTGAAGCCGTGTCCGACACCGCCTCTACTGTCTATAGCTCCACTGTCGAAACGCTGTCCGACGCAGCCGAGACAGTGGGCGACGTTGTGTCCGATGCCTACGACGCAACGCGCGAAACCGTATCCAATGGCTACGACGCCACGCGTGATTACGTGGGCGATGTGGTTTCCGGTGAAAAGGAGATCGACTACCTGAAAGTGCTGGGTGGTGCCGCGATTGGTGTGGGGGCCATTGCAGCAGCGCCGTTTACCGGCGGCGGATCGCTGGTCGGTGGCGCTAGTCTGCTTGGCTCGCTGGCTGGGGTGGGCACCATTGCTGCGGCTGTTGGTGCTGGTGTTGCTGGTGCAGTCGTGGCAGCAAATCTGGACGGAGACGAGGAAGCACGCAAGGCCGGATTCGATGACGGCGTCAAGCACGTCAAAGCCGAGCAACTGGCCGAGATTTCGATGCTCAAAGAGCGCCTCGAAAAAGCCATGGACAGCCTCAAGGCAGCCGGCGCCCACTTCAATGCCATCGTTGCTCTGAATGCCGTGGCTGTCGCGACTGCACAATGCGACGGCGATATCACACCTGACGAGCGGGCAAACATTGAACTTTTCATCAATGGCCTCGCCGCTGGCGCCATCCCGGAAGCGATCAAAGCAAAAATCGAGTCGCTCTATCAGCAACCGCCAACGGTAACGGAAGCCTTCGAGTTGGCTAAAAAGTCCGGCATGAGTCTGTCCATCTTCGACGAAATCATCAACTTGGTGGTGTTCTCGGACGACACCGTTCACCCGCGGGAAGCGGCCTTCATGCAAGCCTGGAATAGCCTGAAAACCGCGTAAGGAAAGCGCCCGATGAGCAAGCTCGAACTGTTTAGAAAACAACAGGCCATGCGTGAGCAACTGGCCACCCGCCCCATGCTTTACGCGGCTGCCGCACCAGAAGATGTGGCGGCGCTGCTGGCCATGCCAACGGATAACGCACGTCTCGCCAGCCTGGATTACCACGCCTCGTTGAGCGTTACACTTCAGACCGCTCCCAAAGATGCTCGCGATCTACTGAAAGAGCTTCATCAGGAGTTTGACCAGGATCGAGTGGATGCCCTTCTGAGCAAGGCACAGCGCGACATTATTGGCGCCATTGCCGGCCCAATGGGTTTGGGCAAATTCCTTGCCGTTTACGACAAGCACGGGGGGAATGTGACAACCGTTCACAATGCCCAACAGGATATCTACGCCAATCCGGATGAAGAAAAATACAACCGCGATCATTACGACAAAGGCCGCAACAGCGACGGCAAAAAGTTCTCTGGAGACAGTAAGTCTTCTGTAGGTGCCAGCTTCACCAGAGACCAACTGGACGGCAAAGGTCAACTCACCGACGGCTACACCGGCGAGACAGTGATGGCCAAACACACCAGCCCTGACCACATCGTACCGCTGAAGAATTACCACCAGAACGGCGGCTTCATGCAGTCGAAGACCCAGAGAGCTGACTTCGCGACCGACACTGAAAATCTCATCTCGACGCAGCGAAACATCAACAGCTCAATGAGCGATGAAGAGAAGCTGGTGTGGCTGGACAAGAACTCGAACGGCCGCGCAGTGACCAACGAAGAATATTACGGTATCGATCGCAAACGCGTGGAGACGGCACTGGAACGGGGGCACGCGACGGCCGAACGCCACGCCCCGAGCAGTTCGGAAAAGGCCGCCTACTACACCGCCCATGCCGCCCAGACCGGGATGACCGAGGGCTTGAAGATGGGCGCGCAGCAAGCCTTCGGCATGCTGATGGTCGAACTGTTCAGCGGTGCGCTGGACGAGATCAAGGATCTGTATCGCAACGGCCGACAGAGCGAAACCATCCTCGCAGAGCTGGGCGAACGGCTCCACCGCGTAGGTGCCAAGGTTGCGGGTCGATGGGAACAGATGCTGCACAGTTTCAGCGGCGGCTTTATTTCCGGTTTCGTTTCCAATGCTGTGACGGTGATGGTCAACCTGTTCGTGACCACCGGCAAACGTGCTGTACGGATGATCCGCGAAGGAATTTTCTCGCTGCTCAAAGCGCTGAAGACGTTCTTGTTCCCGCCCAAGGACATGACCTTCGCCCAAGCAGCACATGAGGCCCTGAAGTTGCTTGCAGTTGGCGGTGTCGTCGTAGGTGGCGTCGCGCTTGAAGAAGCCGCTGAAAAACTGATTCTCGCTGTTCCTCTATTCGCCCCGTTTGCTGGCGTGCTGACAGCCGTGCTCGTTGGGGCTGCGACCGCACTGAGCATGACGTTTGTATGCTACTTGCTCGACAAGATCGATCTGTTTGGTGTGATGCGCGCGGAGCAGGACAAGCAGGTGATCGGGGCCTTGGACACGCGTATCGATGCGCAGATAACTCTATCGATGGGGGTGATTGAAGAGTTGGACGGGTATCTGCTGACCGCGCCCTCCCCGGCCTGAGTGGGGCTGCGTGGGGGCTTGTCCATCAATGCCCCCGCGCCTACCCTTTTGTGCAGCCTTGTCATTTACCAACACTTGAGGCACGGTCGATACCACTGACATCTCTGCCGAAGGAATTACGCCATGTCGAAGCTCTATCCCAGTATCGATCCCGAGGGGTTGGTCGAGTACTCCGTGGTCTACACCGACCGCTCGCTGAACCACATGTCGCAGTCCTTTCAAGCGGTGATGAAGAACATTTCCCAGACCCTCAAGCAGGTCTACAACGCCCAAGGCGTTGCGGTGGTACCGGGCAGCGGCACGTTCGGCATGGAAGCGGTGGCGCGGCAGTTTGCGACTGGCCAGCAATGCCTGGTGATACGCAATGGCTGGTTCAGTTATCGCTGGAGCCAGATCCTTGAAATGGGCAACATCCCGGCGGCCACCACGGTGCTGAAAGCTCGCCCCGTCGATGCCGGTCACCAGGCTGCGTACGCCCCGCCGCCGCTGGACGAAGTGCTGGCAGCGATCGCCGCGCAAAAGCCGAAGATAGTCTTTGCTCCCCACGTTGAAACGTCCTCCGGGATTATCCTGCCCGACGAGTACCTGCGGGCCGTCGGCGATGCCGTGCATGCGGTGGGTGGTCTGTTCGTGCTGGACTGCATCGCCTCGGGCACGCTTTGGGTTGATATGCACAAATGCGCGGTCGACCTGCTGATCAGCGCCCCGCAGAAAGGCTGGAGCGCCTCCCCTTGCTGCGCGCTGGTGATGTTCAGTTCATTGGCCCTTGAGCGCATCGAACACACGCAAAGCAGCAGCTTCGCCTGCGACCTGAAAAAATGGCTGCAAATCATGCAAGCCTACGAACAGGGCGGCCACGCCTACCACGCGACCATGCCCAGCGATTCCCTCGCGCGGTTTAACGACGTGATGAAAGAAACCCAGGCCTACGGTTTCGACAAGATTCGCGACGAGCAACAGGCTCTGGGCGATCGGGTACGCGCGATGTTGACCGGCAAAGGCTTCAAAAGCGTGGCCGCTGAAGGCTTTCAGGCCCCGGGTGTGGTGGTGAGTTACACCGACGATGCCGACATCAAAAACGGCAAGAAATTTGCCAACCACGGTCTGCAGATCGCCGCCGGCGTGCCGTTGCAATGCGACGAGCCGGCCGACTTTCAAACCTTCCGCATCGGGTTGTTCGGGCTGGAGAAGCTGCACAATATCGAGCGTACGGTGAGCACGCTTGAGCAGGTGCTGGATGAGGTGATGGTTGATTGAGACTTCATCGGTCTCGCAGCACGTATCCATTGCAGAATAAAGCGGTCGCTCAGAGCGGCCGTTTCCGGCCAAAAGTGGATCAATAAGAGTGCCTACTAAATTCGGGTGGGTTCACGCCTTGGGTTAGCTGCTTTGAGTCCATCCAGTCAGTTTTCTATGGGTGGCGCGACTGAAGTTTTCCCAAGAGGGGCTGGCAGCAGTTCACCGAAAGATTTGCTTGGCATGCCCTGTGTTTACTGATGATCAGCGATCCGGCCACGACCATGTTTGGTCAACTACAGGACGGGCGTCTTATCATCTGCTCCAGCTCAATCGCCAAAGCGTCCGCGGTAAAGTGAGTTGTGTTCAGTGAGATGTCTGCATGCGCCATTAGCTCGTCCATTACGCACCCGCGAAAGACGGGATCAAACGTTTCCTTATCCTCTGCTGTTGGGCCACGAGCAAGAAGGCGTTGTTGGCGGTCAGGCTCGTCAAGCAGAAGCAATATAGTTATGTCCGGCTTGATCAGGCTTTGGCCCAAAAGCGCCAGCTCGGCCGATACACCGCGAGCTTTTGCATAAGCCAGTGTCGAGGCCCAATAGCGATCCATAAATACCCACTCGCCACGTTCAACCAGGCTGCGTGCATGCCTTCCTTGGCTGGAAACGCTTGCCGTATAGAACAGCGCCTTGGCAAGCTCATCATGGGCAAAGGCCTCTAATATGGCTGGGCGGCTGCTACTCAGTGCTGTCCCAGGGGTACTCAGTGCGTGGCCGGAGAAGCGTTCGGCCAGCTTGTTCAGCACCGTGGATTTTCCTACGCCGTCGAGGCCCTCAATAGCAACAAATCCCGCCATTTCAGTTCTCCTCCAGCAACGTAGCGATGCGAGCCATTTCGGCATACTCCGTTTTAGAAAAACTATTGCTGGAGACCACAATAGGAATAGCCTGATCGTCGCTTTCCTTGAAGCCATAGAGCTGTTTCTGCTCGTATAGAGGCGTCCCCCTCAGGAGCATCAGTGGCCAGGCTCTTAGGCGAGGCACTCGCCGCTGCACACACCATTCAACGCTGCTACGGAAGCTGTCCAGTGTTTGATTGGGCAGGCCGTAAATCAGTGAAACCTCAAAGTCTATTTGCCGTTCATGTAACTGACGAATGCGGCTGCAAATGATATCCAGATGGTTGGGTCTTTTGATTGCCAGGTATTCAGCCTCTACTGTGGTCTGCAGTCCGAACTCCAGCGTGACATTGAGCCCCTCAAGCTCATCCAGAAAGTCCGGGCTACAGGTCTCGAAGCGGCATTGCAAAGAAAGATGCGCCGTTACACCCGCCGCTTTAATGCTATTCAGGATTTGAATGGCGCGCTCTGCATCAGTATGGAAAATCGGATCCAGCACAGATATGCGTTTCACCTTCGCTGCGGCAAACATGTCCAGTTCTTTTTCCAGACGACGACCATCAAACCACTGATGTTTGAGGCGCTTCCCTGGCTCACGGTGCTGACAAAAGGAACACTTGAAAGGGCATCCGCGTTGAGTTTCCCAGCGGATGTTGCTCTGCAATTCAGCTGTTTCATACAGGTAAGGTGAGGGCAAGGTCAGCAGATCGTGATCAGCTTTGCTGCCATTATCGGGAGTGCCGGCGACATGGATGCCGCAGTCATCGGATGTGGTACCGCAGGCCAGTGCAACCATGGCCATCTCGCCCTGGCCACGAACGAAATACTTCGCTTGCGGGTAAGTGTTTTCGAGTTGACCCTTGGCCATATAAGAGATTTGCGGCCCGCCAAGAACAACCACTGCACCGGTGCCCTGAATCAAGTGAATCAGAATGCGAACCTCAGAGTCATTCCATACAAAAGTACCGAAGCCAACCAGACAGCCAGGGCCAGCCTGCTTGATCGCCTGCAGCAAACTAGCGAGCACGTGTTCTAGTAAGAAACCCGGGCTATTAACTTGTGCGTCGATAATCTGAAATGGCACATCTGCTGCGCGCAAAGCCGCAGCTATAGATGCGATACCTAATCCAGTTTTACCGTCTTGTGGTCGACGCCAATCCAGTGAAATCAAGATTACCGGCCTCATGGCATCAGCTCCTGGCGAGCGTCCCGATATCGCTCAGCAAAGCCGCGTAGGCGCTGTCCCATATCGCGGCGGAAATTCTGAAAAGCATGTCGATCCCCAAGCGTGCCGGTCACGATAAACATGCCGCGGCTATCGTGTGGAAAGACCTTGTACTGCCGGCCTTTAGCGTAGCTCCAGCCAAACTGAATCAGTTCTTGCACGAGTTGGTTGATCTCTTTGTTTTTCCTGAAGTACATGGTTGCTCCTCTATTGCGTGGCTTTGTGGGCACGATGCGACAGAGGTGGCTGTCGAAGCCCGACACCCAGCCGAAAGAAAAATCTAAAAATGGCACGCTCTGCTAACCCAACTCATATTTACTGAAGCAGCCTCAAGGCGCGATCAAAGTCGAACAATTCCACCTGCGCCGCGGCGAGTGTCAGACGTTCTGCCAACGCGCGATCGAGTGGCATATTGCGCAGTGCCGCCAGTACGTCCAAAGCCGTCGTATCCCCCTCCTCCAATAGTCTGATCAGCCTATTCAGTTGCTCGCCGATTGCCGAGTCGTCCGGCAGGTAACCCTCCGTGGAGGCCAGTGTGTCCGCCTTAAGGTCGGCCAGAGCCGCCAAGGTCGGGAGCAAGCATTGCTCGACCTGCATCGCCAGCGTCTTCAGCAACGTAGCGGGCTCGCCGTCCTGGCAGGACTGCTCGAGTAAAGCGCTGGCATGCGCCACGTCCTTGGCGCCGATGTTGCCGGCGGTGCCGCGCAAACTGTGCGCCAGGCGTGCGGCGGCAGCAGGATCCGGATCGGTTTGTGCGGCCTGGAATTGCTCGGCAAAGTCTGTCTGAGTATCGCGAAACTTGCAGAGCAAACGTATGTAGAGATCGCGCCGGCCCATGCAGGTGGCGAGCCCCGCAGCCAAGTCAATGCCCTCAAGACGATTTGGGAATCCATCGGCGAAACCTGCGTTCAACGATGCTTGCGCCGCTCTAGGTTTGATCCACTTTGCCATTGTGGCGAACATGCTTTCGACATTGAGCGGCTTGGATATATGGTCGTTCATCCCGCATTCGAGCGCGCGCTCGCGGTCGCCGTCCATTGCGTTGGCGGTCATGGCGATCACTGGCAGCGTGCTGAAGCGCGGTTGCTGGCGAATTTTCCGGGTGGCCGTGTAGCCATCCATCACCGGCATCTGGCAATCCATCAGCACGCCATCGAAGTCGCCATCCTCGGCGAGGATATCCAGGGCCTCCTGGCCGTGCGTAGCGAGTCGCAAGCGGATGCCGACACTTTCCAGCAGCTCGCTGGCCAGTTCCTGATTCAGCTCATTGTCTTCGACCAAAAGCAGCCGGGCGCCGTTGAGACTGGCAACGGTACTGGCATTCTGTTGTGAGCGTTCGCCAGCCCGCGTATCGCTTTGGGTGTCTCTGCCCAGCACGACACCGATGGCTTCGAGTAGTGAAGACGGCGTGACCGGTTTGGTCAGCACCACCGGTAACTGAATGCCCTGCCGTACGGCTTCTTCGCGGGCTTCTTCGCGGCCGAAAGCGGTAATCATGATCACCGATGGTGTGCGCATCAGACTCGCAGAATGCATTCTGTTCACGGCTTCCATGCCATCCATGCCCGGCATCCGCCAGTCCATCAAAACCAGATCGTAAGGCAGTGCCTTATGCTCGGCGTCGGCCAGCATGTGCAGCGCCGTGCTACCGCTCTGCGCGACGTCCACTTCCAGGCCAAAGCTGCGCGCCATGCCCGAGAGAATTTCACGGGCACTCGCGTTGTCATCCACGACCAGAACCCGCATGCCGAGCAGTTCGCCGGCCTTGAACATACGACGCGGTTGCAGGCCTTGCTGCACGCCGAGTTGCACCTGGAAATGGAAGGTGGAGCCGACTCCCGGTTGGCTTTCAACCCAGATTCGGCCGGCCATCAGTTCCACCAGCTTCTTCGAGATAGACAACCCCAGGCCGGTGCCTCCGTACTTGCGCGTGATCGAACTGTCAGCCTGACTGAACGACTGGAACAAGCGTGAACACTGCTCAACGGTCATGCCGATGCCCGTGTCGCGCACCCAGAAGTGCAGCTGCACGTGTTCGTTGTCAGAAGCCATTTCTTCAACGCCGACCACGATGTCACCGTGTTCGGTGAACTTGGCCGCGTTGTTGCCCAGATTGATCAGCACTTGCCCTAGTCGCAGGGGATCGCCAAGCAGAGCTGTGGGCAGGTCAGGCGGGATCTGAAACAACAATTCCAGACCCTTGTCCTCGGTCTTCAGGCCGATCATGGCAGCGAAGCTGTCGAGTACATCTTCCAGACGGAACGGGATCTGTTCGAGACTCATCCTGCCGGCTTCGATCTTTGAGAAGTCGAGAATGTCGTTGATGATGCCCAGCAGGTTCTCCGCCGAGCGATGGACTTTTTCAATGTAATTGCGCTGGCGATTATCCAGCGAAGTACGCAGCGCCAAATGGCTCATCCCGATGATGGCGTTCATCGGCGTGCGGATCTCATGACTCATGTTGGCAAGGAACTCACTCTTCGCTTGAGTGGCCTCTTCGGCCACTGCTCGAGCCTCCGCCAGAGCCGTCACGTCGATGTTGATGCCGGTTGCGCGCAATGGCTTGCCGTCCGGCGTGCGTGAAAAACGGTTGAGCGAGCGGAACGTGCGCACCCGACCATCATTTTTGCGCACGATGCGAAAATCGAATTCGGCCCGATCTTCGCCACTCTGGACGGCACTTTCGAAGGTGCTGCTGACCCGTGCGACATCGTCGGGATGCACCAGCGCCTGCCAGTGCGCCAGCGTGCCACCGAAGCCGCCAGGCTCCAGACCAAACAGGGTTTCGAGCTGTGGCGTCCAATAATTTGTGCCGCTGACCAGATCGACGTCGAACAGACCGATGTCACCCGACTCCTGTGCCAGGTTCAGGCGATCGCTGGCAGTGCGCAACCTGGCTTCCATCGCCCTGCGCTCACTGACATCGCGCACCGAGGCGCACACGCAGACGCCACGCCCCTCCAGACGGGGCAAGTGGGAAAGGCCGATTTCCACGGAGAACAGGCTGCCGTCCTTGCGCACGCCGCTCAGATCGTCCAGATCGCCGCCCATCTGCCGGGTTCCGCCGCTGGCAATGAAGCCATCGCGTAACTTGACGTGCCGCTCGCGGGCAGCCTGCGGTACCAGACGCTCAATGCTCGCGCCAATCAGCTCGCCGGAGGCGTAGCCAAACAAAGTGTCCATTTGCGGGTTGGTCATCAGGATGCGGCCATCGGCTCCCAGCACCAGCATGCCGTCCGGTGCGGCCTCGATGATGCCGCGATACCAGGCCTCGGTGGCGCGCAATGCGGCCTGCTGGGCCTCCAGCTCGCTGGCCTGATGTTCCAGTTGCAAGGCTTGCGCGCCCATTTCGTCTGCCTGACGGCGCGTTTCCAGGAGCAGCGCCTGGGCTGCCTCACTGCGTTCCATAATAGCCATGGCACCGGCCAGTCTGGGCAGGACTTCTTGCAGCAGCAGCGCTTCGTTCTCTTCCAGTTGACGAAAACCGGCCATTTCCATAACCCCGAGCAGGCGTTCGCCACGCAACACGGGCTGAACCAACAGGACGCTGGCGGGGGCTGCGCCCAACGGCGTGCGCACATGCCAAAACGGTTCGGGTAGACCCTCAAGCTGACGAGGTTGGCGATCCACTGCGCACTGGCCAAGCAACCCTTCCCCGAGATCGAGTTCTGTGGGTAGCGGGTGAGCACTGTCCACCGCATAACCACCCACCAGGCGCAGGCGTGCCGCGCCTTCATAGAGAACGTAAAGCGCTCCCTGGCACATGCCCAACTGCGGCGCGATGTGGCTGAAAAAAGCCTGGGTCAACTGCTGCGGCGTCTCCGCCTGTTGCAGGCCCACTTGCAGAAGTGAGGTGTGGTTTTTCACCCAACGCTGGCGCTCAAGCTGACAAGCTTCCAGCTGCAGCGTGGCGATAGCACGCGCCAGGTCGCCGGTTTCGTTGCGAAGATCGGTGTGCGGGATCTGGCCGTCCAGCTTGCCGGATGCCAATTCGTCCACCGCCACGCGGACGCGATTCAATGGCACGCGAATCGAATAACTGACCAGCCAGGTCAACAGCAAGGCCAGCGCCGAACCACCCAGCAGCAAGATGTAGGTGATCGCAGTACTGCGCTCTGCGTATTCCGCCAGGTTCTTCGCGGTATCGTGGATGTCGGTTTCCTTGTTTTTCTCGATCTGCGAGAGCAACCCGTCGCCGCCCTGCTCCAGCGCAAGAAAATCCTTACTGTTGAGCAACATCAAGGCCTGTCCCAAGGAGCCCTTGCCGGCCAGTTCCAGTGCCTCATCGCCATTTTTTTGCAGACGCTGTAATAACACTTCAAATTCCACCAGGCTGCTGATGCTGCTCTGTCGGCGCAGTGTCGGACGAACCTGCTCGAGCGCTTCATGCAGTCGCTGTTGGGCGACATCCATCTGGGCTCTGGCGCTGATACGGATGTCAGCGTTGTTGGTAGCGATTGCACGTTGCATGGCGAGCAACAGATGCGGCAACTGCACCCGAACTTCCTGCACATGCTGAATACCCACCAGATCCTGCTGGTACAACTGCTGCATTTCATTTTTGAGCGAATACTGAGTGCGCAGGCTTTGCACACCCAATATCAGGATCAATATCAGCAGCGCAGCGAAGCCGATGATCAATTTACTGCGCAGAGACAGGCGCTCGAGCATCTCGAACAGTCTGTTCATAAACGGCCTCATTCAACGGAATGTGCAAACGGATGCGTGGGGCTCAGGGACGGTCGGCGATCTGCTCAAGCAGGGCTAACTGCCTGGCCATGTCCTGGTCGCTGTCGGCAAATTGTTCGGCAATGGTGCGGAACTGCTCGGCATTGGCGAGAAACGCGTCGCAGATGTCCGGATCAAAGTGCGAGCCCCGGCCTTCGCGGATGATTGCCACCGCCTGCTCATGGGACATGCCGGGCTTGTACACGCGGCGGCTGATCAGTGCATCGTAGACATCTGCCACCGCCATCAACCTGGCGCTGATCGGGATGTCGTCGGTGGCCACGCCTTGCGGATAGCCACTGCCGTCCCACTTTTCCTGATGACCGTAGGCAATTTCCTTGGCCAAATGAAGGAAGTCGACGTTGATGCCTAATTGATCCTCGGCGTGCTGGATGGCGTCGCGCCCCAACGTGGTGTGGGTCTTCATGACCTCGAATTCTTCCGGGGTCAGGCGTCCCGGCTTGAGCAGAATGCGATCGGGAATACCAATCTTGCCGATATCGTGCAGCGGCGCCGATTTGAACAAGAGTTTGATGGTGTCCTCGTCGAGGAAGTGCCGGAAGCGCGGGTGATTGCGCAACAGTTCAGCCAGGCGTTTGATGTAGTGCTGGGTGCGGCGAATGTGGTTGCCGGTTTCGTTGTCACGGGTTTCCGCCAGCGAAGCCATGGCGTGGATCGTGACATCCTGGATGGCGATCACCTCGCGGGTGCGGCGCTGCACTTCCTGCTCGAGAAATTCGTTCTGATTGCGCAGGAAATCGGCAACGGACTTGAGCTTGATCTGCGTCTCGACCCTGGCCATGAGCACGGGGGGAATGATCGGTTTGGTAATGTAATCCGCAGCCCCCAGGCTCAAGCCGCGAATCTCGTCCTCCGTGGCGGCCATAGAGGTCAGGAAAATGATCGGTATGTGGCGAATGCGGGCATCACGTTTGAGCTGCTCGGCAACGTCATAACCGGACAGGCCCGGCATCATGATGTCCAGCAGGATCAGGTCGGGCAGTGGATCCGCCTGCAGAAGACGCAAGGCCTTCTCGCCGCTATTGGCGGCCTTGACCCGATATTTGTCCTTCAGCAACTCGGCGATCAACATCAGGTTGTCGGGGGTATCGTCGACCACCAGCACGGTCGCTGATGGATAAACGCCCTGAGTGCTATCCATGTTTGTTGGCTCCCTTGCCAGACAATTAACGAGTCGGCGTACTTGCACCAATCTCTTGCTGGCAAGCGTAGCTAGAAAAGCTGCAATCGCTAGTTGGGTTTGAGGAGTGCGTTGGATGCCAAGGACAGCATCACCGCCAAGACTCAAACCTGATAAAACTGGCGATACCACCTGACGAACTCCCCCACGCCCGCCTCGACTTCCACCTGCGGAGAAAAGCCGATCCACTCGGCCAGCGCCGAAACGTCTGCCCAAGTCTTGACGACGTCGCCCGCCTGCATGGGTAAAAAGTTGCGCTGAGCTTTGCTGCCCAAGGCTCTCTCCAGGCAATCAACAAAGTTCAGCAACGCGACCGGGCTGCCGCGCCCAATATTGAAAATACGGTTGACGCCCGCGGCGTCCTTGGCTGGTAACGGCGGCTTTGGACACAGTCGGGCGATGCTTTCGACAATGTCATCGATGTAGGTGAAGTCCCGCGCCATCTGGCCATGGTTGTAAATATCAACCGGCAGGCCGCCGAGGATCGCTTCGGTGAATTTGAACAGCGCCATGTCCGGTCGCCCCCAAGGCCCGTAAACGGTAAAAAAACGCAGCCCGCTGGCCTTCAGGCCGTAGAGATGGCAGTAGCTGGCGGCAAGCAACTCGTTGGCGCGCTTGGTCGCGGCATACAAGGAAACCGGCAGTTCCACTGCGTCATCGACCCGGTAGGGTAAGTTGCTGTTGGCTCCATAAACGGAACTGCTCGACGCGTAGATCAGATGCGCGGGCGGATAATGTCGGCAGGCTTCCAGCACATTCAAAAAACCCACCAGATTCGACTGCCCATACACATCCGGATTATCCAGGGAGTAACGAACACCCGCCTGTGCGGCGAGGTGGATAACCTCGCTAAAACCTTCCTCCTCGAACAGCGCCATCAAGGCCGGTTTATCAACAATATCCATCGTTTGGAAACGGAATCCTTTCACGTCGGTCAACTCGTTGAGCCGTGCCTGTTTAAGCGCCACGCTGTAATAGTCATTGAGGTTATCGATGCCTATTACTGTATGGCCCTCCAGAGACAATCGTTTGACCGTGTGATATCCGATGAAGCCCGCAGCACCTGTCACAAGAACGGTCATAGTCCCTGCTCCCATCAATCTGGTAGACGATTAGTTATAACGTCGTTAGGGAAATGACGTCCAGACTTTATATTGACCCCCCAACTATGGGGAACCGGCTATCGCATTCTTCCAATAGCCGCGCCCCTTAAACACAGAAAATTTTGTTCGATATGCCAGAAAAAAATAAATAATAAATTCAATAGCCTATGGGCGAACTAGCCCGCTATTGGACAAATGGCGAGTTTTTTGACTGCTAACGTTTGACAGATTGCACAGACTGGCCGATAACTACCGAGGTCTCGCTGTATAAGGCGCGAGTTTATATTGACTCGACAAACGGCATTATAGAGACAACGACTTAGCGCCCCCTCACCCGTACTGCAATATGCAGACCGTGCGGTAGCTTTGTCTCTGAAGAAGTTGGGCTAGACCGTATACCTGCTACACCGCACACAATAGTGTCACACTCCTCTGCTGTGCACCTTAATGACTCGTTAATTGATTCATTAATGAAACACTTCTCGCGTTACATCATAAAAACAATCTTTTGCCAATGGTCTCTTCATCGCCCTCAATTGAGCGCCTGCCTGCTTAAACTTTCGATCATTCCAGAGTTTACCAGCATGCCAGTCACCAGCCCGGATCGACCTAATTGGTACTTGTTGCAATGCAAACCCCGTCAGGATGAACGTGCCCACCTGAATCTGCTTCAGCAGAATTACGTGGTCTACCACCCCCAGCTTGTCCGTGAGCGCGTTATTCGCGGGAAACGACAGCGGGTGTCGGAATCACTGTTCCCCGGATATTTGTTTATCCAGCTCAGCCGAAATGACAACTGGGCACCCTTGCGCTCCACGCGTGGCGTCAGTCGAGTTGTCGAATTCAATCATGGTCCTGCGACGGTGGCAGAGCACGTCATCGAGCATCTGCGTGGGCGTTGCCTGGCGTCGGAGATGGCGACAGACGAGGCCCTGCGGCCCGGCGAGCCTTTGCAAATCATCAGTGGCCCGCTATCGCCACTGGAAGGTGTCTTCCTCGCTTTGCACGGCAACGACCGCGTGATGCTGCTTTTGCAGTTTCTCAACCGGGAGCAATCGGTCTGCTTGCCACGCAGCGTTATCGAGCGTCAAACGCGCGCCTTTCAGCCCTGCCACTGACGACGTGTCTTTTCTGCCTTTGCTCAGGAGCTTAAACATGGCCTTGAAGTCACGATGCCCTGTCGCACTGATTATGGCCTCTCTCTATCCCGGAATGGCCTGGAGCATTAATCCGCAAGCCATTGATGTGTACGGGTTCGACTTCACGCCCTCGTTCATATTCTCAGAAAGTTACGACGACAACTTTCGCGAAGTGGAAAACAACAAAAAGTCCTCAATGATCACCAAGTTGGCGCCCACCTTCGAACTCAAGGCCGAAGACCGCAACAGCGCCACACGATTGATCTGGCAGCCCACTCGCTATACTTATCACGACGAGTCGGATGCCTCGAACACCGCACAGCGCGTGCGCGCGGAAAGTGTCATGGAGTTCACCGATCGCCATCGCCTGAAGCTCGAAGCGGAATACCGCAAATGGGAGCGCACTGAATCGACGGCGGTGGAAGGCATCAACGATAAGCTCAACAACAAACGCGTCGGCGGTCTTTACACCTTTGGCGCCAAGAGCGCGGACAATCAAATCGATGTCGGGGCCAATTACGCCGAACTTCGTTACGACAATGGCGACGGCATCAACGACGACAAAGAACGTAATACCACCGCACTCACCAGCACCTGGTACCACCGTATCGGTAGTAACACCCGAGGCTTGCTGGAATATGACCACACCCACTTTGATTACCTGCAAGCCGACAGTCCGCGCAGCAGTAACTCCGACGCCGTACTGGCCGGTGCCGTCTGGGATTTCACGGCACGCACGACCGGCAAAGTGCGTGTGGGCTATGAAAAAAAGAACTTCGACAACAGCGAATCCAAAGACCTCGACAACCCCACCTGGCAGGTGGATCTGCAATGGAAACCGCGCACTTATTCAACGTTTACCTTTGTCGCCCGCCAGGCACTCGCCGAGGGTGACGATGGCGCGGAGGCAGTGAAGTCGACGTTCACCCAGGTCGGTTGGCGTCATGGCTGGACGGAACGGATCACCACGGTGGCGCAGGCCGGGATCGGCCGTTATGTCTACGAAGGCCAAAGCCGCACCGACAACTTTCAGGACTACAACCTGGCGGTGGTGTACGCGATGCGCCGATGGCTGGACATCGAACTCGGCTATCGATATCGCGACAACGATTCCGATGCCGACGATGAAAGCTTCACCCGCAACGTGTTTCAGATCAGCTTCAACGTCAGCCTTTAAGAGGGTATCGACATGAACAGGCACGGTCTTTTCTTTTTGTTTGCGCTGGCGTTTGTACCCTCCGTTTTTGCTGCGGATCCGGGCACTCAATACAAACTGGCTGCCGGCGATGTCTTGCGCATCATCGTGTTCGGTGAACCGGAGTTGAGTCTGAAAAAGATCCGCCTCAGCGACGCGGGCACCTTTTCCTATCCGTTTCTGGGCGAAATTTCCGCCAAAGGACTGACCCCGGGCCAGGTTGAAAAAATCATCGTGGACGGGCTCAAACAGGGTTACCTGATCGATCCGAAAGTCAGCCTGAGCCAGATTGAATACCGGGCTTTCTACATCAATGGCGAAGTGCAAAAACCCGGCAGCTACCCCTTCGTACCGGGCCTGACACTGGAGAAAGCCATCGCGTTGGGCGGCGGCCTGACCGAGCGGGCCTCGATCAAGCGCGTGACCATCATGCGCGGCGACGGTGGCTCGACCCTCACCGATAACGTTACGCGAAACACCACGATTGCTCCCGGCGACACCATTTCCATTGCACAAGGCTTTTTCTAATCATGGACAACAGCCCTAGCACCTACGTCGAACGTCCTCTCCAAGCGCATCTGCATCAGCAGTACAGCGAAGACAAGGACACCCTGGATCTTCTCAAACTCTGGAGGGTCATCTGGCGCGCCAAATGGGCCATCGGCTGGGGGGTTCTACTCAGCGCTCTGCTCGCGGCCGCGGTGGTTTCCACCATCACCCCGCAATACATCGGCAGCACCACCCTGCTGTTCAACGATAAAACACCGCCGCTGATGTCGTTCCAGCAGGTCAAGGATTCCAGCGGCAACGCCACTGATTACTTGCAGACCCAACAAGCGCTGCTGCAATCGCGCGATCTAGCCGAACGCGCGGTGAAAAAGCTCGGCCTGACCAGCAACCCGATCACCGACCCGCGTCAGCAACCGAAACCCTGGTTTACGCCGCGCGATTGGCTGGGCGGGCTTGACCTTGACCAATGGATCCCTGGCTGGAGCCGCTTTTTGCCGCCCAACGAGGCACCGACTGAGGAAGACGCCTTCAATGAGGTCACGCAAAACCTCATGCTGCACACCAGCGTCAAATTTGTCGGCAAGAGCCAATTGCTCGAGATCGAGGTCGAGATGCCCGATCCCGCTCTGGCGGCAGCGGCAGCCAATGCGCTGGCTCAGGGTTTTACCGACAGCCAGCTCGACACCAGCGAGAAGTCGTCGCAAACCACCACCGCCTGGATGAACACCCGGTTGGTCAAGCTGCGCGACAATTTGCGTGCTGCCGAGAAAAAGCTTCAGGGCTACCGCGAAGAGCAAGGTCTGGTCGACGTTGGCGGGGTGGCGACCATCAGCGCCAATGAACTGGAAATGACCGGTAATCGCATGGTTGATGCCCGGCGTAACCGCGCAGAAGCGGAAAGCGAGTACCGCCAGGCGAAGGCGTTGGGCAATGGCGATCTGAGCCGACTGTCCAGCGTGCCGGCGGTCTTGAGCAATCCGTTGGTGCAGAAATTCCAGGCGGATCGCGCCCTCGCCCAAGCCAAGGTTGATGAACTGGCGGGACGCTACGGCCCCAAACATCCGAGCCTGCTCTCGGCGCAATCCGAACTGCGTACCGCGACCACCAGCCTGCAATTACAGGTACAACAAGTGGTGGCCGGGATCGAGCGGCAATACCAACTCGCCACGGCCAGCGAGGCGTCACTGCGCCAATCCTTCAACAGCAACAAGGCGCAAATTCAGGACATCGCGCGCAAAGAGTTTCAGTTGCGCGAGTTCCAGCGTGAGGTCGACAGCTCACGAGCGCTCTACGAAACCTTCGTCACCCGCTTGAAAGAAACCACCGCCACCGCCGACATGGACTCGACAAAAGTCCGCATCGTCGACCCGGCCATCGTTCCAGTCGACGCGAGCAAACCGCGTAAAACGCTGATCGTCGCCATCGTCGGTTTGATCGCGGCGGTGATCGGTGTCGCGTTGGCGCTGCTGTTCGACAGTCTGAGCAACACCTTCAAAACCGACGAGTCGATCGAAAGCATGCTGAACATTCCGCTGCTCAGCGTCGTGCCGTTGGTGACCAAGAAAACCCGCCGGCAACTGGCACGCTTGTTTGCCGACAACGACAACCCGCGCTTTTCCGAGACCATCCGTAATCTGCGCACCTGGCTAATGCTGCAAAGCAGTGAAATGCCTTCGCAGGTTGTTCTGGTGACGTCGACGGTTGCCGGTGAAGGTAAGAGCACCATCGCCACCAATCTGGCCAGTTCCCTGACGTCGCTCGAGCGTGTGCTGCTGATCGACGCCGACATGCGTCAGCCGACCCTCTCGCTGAACTTTGATTTCCCACCGGACAGTCCGGGACTGGCAAATGTCATTGCCGGCACCGCCAGACTCGAAGACTGCATTGTTTCGGTGGGCAATCTGGACATGTTGCCGGCCGGGAAAGTCCTCCCGCCTGCGCTGGACATGCTCGCGGCGCCGCGCTTGCCATCCCCTGCCGCTGCGCTCAACCCGGCGCTGCAGCCGCCACCGCAGGATTTGCTCAGCTCGCCGCGCATGGCGCGGATGCTGGAGGTGCTGCGGTCGCGGTATCGCCACATCATTATCGATTCTCCACCTGCCGAAATGATCAGCGATGCCTTGCTGCTGGCCAAGCATTCGGACGCCGTGATCTATGTGGTCAAGGCCGACAGCACGCCCGTCAGCCAGGTACAGCGGGGAATCGCCATGTTGCAGCAGAGTCAGGTGCCGGTGTTTGGCTCCGTCCTCAACCAGGTGGATCTGCGCAAGGCACGCAAGTACGGCTATCACCACTCCCGGGCGTTCTACGACTACGACTTCGCGCCCAGATAATCGCGGGCTGACACGCCCGCCGCTACGCCCCGTCTCGCCATCACTTATTCGCGTCACCTCTGCCTGACCACGGAACAGCCTGCGGAAGAGACCTCGTGTCTGCCCGATCAGCGCTGATGGATAACTGTTGCCTGAGGTTAAGCCCATGACGCCGCTTTATACCGCTCATATGACGCACCGCCGCGGCCTGACGTTCTGGGGCCAGTGGGCCTGTGCGCTGGCGCTGGCCACCTCGCTGCTGATGCTGCTGGTGTATTGGCGCGTCGGCAGCCTGACCAGCGAATACCGCGTCCTGATCATTCTGACCGTGCTCGGTTCAGTGCCGATTTACAGCGTGATGCAGGTCTACCACAAGCGCCATGGCCTGGTGGTCGGACTCGGCAGGTTGCTGGCTGGCTGGTTGATCCTGCTGGCCGTGCTCGCCGCGATTGCCTTCAGCACCCAGACCAGTGCGATTTATTCGCGCCAAGTGATCATGCTTTGGGCGGTGCTGGGTTTTGTGGTGCAGGCGTTGAGTTTTCTGCCGCTGCATTACTTCGCCAGGCTGCACTCGCGCAGGGTGTGCAACGGGCGTCGCGCAGTGATCATCGGCACCTGCCCGACCGCCCATGAGCTGGCGAAGAAACTCTCCAGACCGAACCGCGCATTGGTGCTGGGCTTCATCGCCGCAGCCGATGACAGCGGCCCGGCGCCGAGCATTTTGCCGCTGCTCGGCCACGTCAATGCGATCCGCGAAATCATCACGCGCCGGGAAGTGCGCCGCGTGTATATCGTGCTGACCCTGGCCCATGCGGCGACCATCGAAGCGCTCTACATCGACCTGCTGGACATGAATGTCGACGTCGTGTGGATACCTGATTTTGGCAGCATGATGCTCCTCAACCATTCGATCTCGGAAATCGAGCGAATGCCCGCCATTTACCTCAATGAAAGCCTGATCAGCTCGCACCCTGCCAGCCTGCTTTGCAAGGATCTGTTGGAACGCAGCCTGGCCACGCTGGCAATTGCTCTGCTCAGCCCGCTGCTGTTGGGCGTGGCCGCCGCGGTCAAACTGACCTCGCCGGGCCCGGTGCTGTTCAAGCAAAACCGCCACGGTTGCAACGGTGAAGTGATCAAGGTCTGGAAGTTTCGGTCGATGCGCGTCCACGACGACCGCGAGGTGCGTCAGGCCACCCGTAACGATGACCGACTGACGTCAATCGGGCACTTTCTGCGCAGCACCTCCATCGACGAATTGCCCCAGCTGTTCAATGTCGTCTGCGGCCAGATGGCGCTGGTTGGCCCGCGCCCGCATGCCGTCACCCACAACCTTTATTACACCGGCAAGGTGCGCGCCTACATGGCCCGTCATCGTCTCAAGCCGGGCATCACCGGGTTGGCCCAGATTACCGGGCATCGCGGCGAAACCGAGACGGTGGAAAAGATGCAGCTGCGCGTCGCCCAAGACCTCAACTACATCAACCAATGGTCGCTGTGGCTCGACCTGAAAATCCTCCTCAAGACCCCCTTCACGTTGTTTTCGAAAAACATCTACTGACCGCTGCCCGAGCGCTTCAGCCCCCCCTGCCCCTGCGTTGACACCCATCAAACGACCTGAGGTTTGACCATGAATGTGAGCGTATTCGGTATTGGTTACGTGGGCCTTGTTCAAGGCGCTGCACTGGCCGAGGTGGGGCACAACGTGCTCTGTGTCGACGTCGATGTTGCCCGGGTCGAGGCGCTGAAAGAAGGCACGCTGCCCATCTACGAGCCGGGCCTGAAAACCTTGGTGCGCGACAACTACCAAAGTGGCCGACTGCGCTTCGGTACGGATCTGGCCGCAGCCGTACAGCACGGTGATGTGCTGTTGATCGCCGTCGGCACACCGCCAGATGAAGACGGATCAGCCGATCTCAAATACGTCTTGAGCGTGGCGCAAACCATCGCGCTGAACATGGATCGTCACCTCATCATCGTCAACAAATCCACGGTGCCGGTGGGCACGGGCGACCGGGTGCGTGAGTGTGTCGAGCAGGTGCTGGCCGACCATGATCGCGGCGATCTGACGTTCGACGTGGTTTCCAATCCTGAATTTCTCAAGGAAGGCTGTGCGGTCGAAGACTGCATGCGCCCCGACCGAATCATCGTCGGCACCGATAGCCCGCGCGCCGAAGAGGTCATGCGCGAACTGTATGAGCCGTTCAATCGCAGCCGCGAAAAAATCATTGTCATGGACGTGCGCAGTGCGGAACTGACCAAGTACGCCGCCAATTGCATGCTCGCGACCAAGATCAGTTTCATGAACGAAATGGCCTGCCTGGCGGAAAAGCTCGGTGCCGACATCGAGAAGGTGCGCCACGGCATCGGCGCCGACCCGCGCATCGGTTATCAGTTTATCTATCCCGGCCTCGGCTACGGCGGCTCGTGTTTTCCCAAAGACGTGAAGGCACTGATCCATGCCGCGACCAGTGTCGACATTGACGCTCGGCTGCTCAAGGCAGTGGAGTCGCGCAACCAGGAGCAGAAAGCCAGCCTGTACAGCAAGGTGTTCAACCACTTCGAAGGTCACCTTCGCGGCAAGACCTTTGCCCTTTGGGGGTTGAGCTTCAAACCCAATACCGACGACATGCGCGAAGCGCCCAGCCGCGTATTGATGGAGGCGTTGTGGCAGGCCGGCGCCAGCGTCCAGGCTTTTGATCCGAAAGCCATGGAAGAGGCCCAGCGCATTTATGGCGCGCGCGATGACCTGACGCTGGCGGGCACCAAGGAAGCCGCGCTGAAAAATGCCGACGCGCTGATCATCGTCACCGAGTGGCAAGCGTTTCGCGCGCCGGACTTCGACCGGATCGCTCAGCAGCTCAAGCACCCGTTGATTTTCGATGGGCGCAATCTGTTCGATCCGCAGCGTTTGAGTAAGCGCGGCTTCACCTACGTATCCGTGGGGCGGCCAACCCCTTCAGTCATCTGAAAGGAGCCACGCCATGTTCAAACTGGAATTGGTCGGGCATTACTCACCGCAATTACTCGACGCCAACCAGGCGTATTCCTTCATCAATTTCGCCTCCATCGGCAGCGTGTTCGAGCAGAACCCGGGCACCATTACCTATTTTTGCGACGGCATGCTCATGTCAACATTCATGTCGCGCGTGACTGGCAGGACGATCGGCCGGGTCAGTTTTGACTTCACCTCGATTGCCGACCGCGTGCTCAGCGGTGCCGAACAACTGGGCAAGCGTGTGTACTTCGTCGGTGCCCGGCAAGCCGAGCTGGATCTGTTCATCCTCAAGATCAAAAGCCTCTATCCGCAACTGGTCATCGCCGGTTATCACCATGGCTATTTCAACGCCGAACAGGCCGAAGGCATACGGGCTGATATCTGTCACAGCGAGGCGGACATTCTGATCGTCGGCCTCGGCGCCGGACTGCAGGAACAGTTCGAGCAGGATGCGTTGCAAGCAGGCTTTCGCGGGGTCGCTTTTACCTGCGGCGGGTTCATCCGTCAGGAAGCGTTGGCAACGCGACAGTACTACCCGGCACTGATCAATCGCCTGCATCTGCGCGCGTTTTATCGCATGTACCGCGAGCCCCACACGATCAAGCGCTACCTCATCGATTACCCCAGCAACTTTGTGCAGCTGCTGGCGATGCTGGCCCGGCACAAAGTCGCCATCAGCGTTGGGGAATGACCATGCACATCCTGTTTATCCTCAAGGATTTCAAGTTGGGCGGCGGCGTCGAGCGCGTCCAGCGACGGTTGTCCGAGCAGTTTCTCAAGGATGGCCAGCGGGTGAGCTTCTTTGTCATGAACGGTGAGACGCCGGACACTGAAGGCGATCAGCGTCATCACAACGGCGGTGGCAGCGGCATCGCCGGGTTGATCCGTTCGATCATCCTGTTGCGCCGGCTGATTCATCGCGAGAACGTCACTCATCTCATTTCCGCCAAGGAACAGGCCAACGTCTGCACTTGGTTCGCCACCCTGGGCAGTGCCTGCAAAGTCATCTATAGTCGGCACGTGACGCTCGATAGCACTGAGCAAAAAACCAGCCCTTCGAGCCTGCGCCTGCTCTATGCCTTGTACCTGTGCGGCAGCGGAAAAGTGGTGACGGTTTCCACGGTGCTGCGCCAGTCGCTTGTCGACTTGCTGCCTTGGGGTCAGCAGCGCGTCAGCTATTGCCCCAATGCGGTCATCAGCGAGCAACTGTTTCAAGCTGCACAGGCGCCGCTGCCTGCAGGATTACCCGGCGCTTATTGGTTGGCGCTGGGTCGACTGACCGAGCAAAAAGGGTTTCACCTGTTGCTCGATGCCTACGCTTTGGCATTGCACCGCCGGGTGCTGCCGGATCTGGTGATCGCCGGCGACGGCCACTTGCGCGATGCGTTAGCGGCGCAGGCCCAGCGCCTGGGCGTCGCGCACCGGGTGCACTTCACCGGTTATTTGCACAACCCCTACCCCCTGCTCCGACACGCGCGCCTGTTCATCCTGAGTTCCCTGCATGAAGGCATGCCGACCGTACTGATCGAGGCCTTAGCGCTGGGCACGCCAGTACTTGCCTGCGACTGCCTGACAGGCCCCAGAGAACTGCTCGACGACGGCCGACTGGGCCTTTTGGTCAAGGTCAACGACGCACCGGCACTGGCCGATGGAATGCTCCGAAGCCTGACAGCGCGGGATGATCTCGCGCCCAGCGAAACCATGATCACTGACGCCATCCGCCCGTACACCAGTCAGCACGCCGCGCAGGCCTATTACCAGGTGTGGAACCAATGAAAAAATTACTGATTATCCTGCACGATCTGGGCGCCGGCGGTGCCGAGAAAATGATGACGCGACTGGCCGGTGCGCTGGTCGACGCCGGTAACGACGTGACGTTGCTGATGCTCACCGGCGGCGGCGTAAATGTCGCGCACCTCGACCCGCGCGTGAAAAAAGTTGAATTGCACAGCCCGCGTAGCGTGCGTGCGGTGCCGGCACTCGCGCGATTTCTTCGGCGCAATCGCTTTGATGCGCAACTGGCGGCCCTCACTCACGTCAACGTCGTGGCGATCGCTGCGGCTGCACTGTCCGGCACGCTCGCACGTTTGCACGTCAGCGAACGCAATGCCTTTTCCCATGACAAACACGTCAACCCCGCTTTCATGGTGCGCGTCGCTTATCTGTTGGCTCCGCTGCTGTATCGGCTGATACCCAACCCGGTGATCTGCGTTTCGCGCGGTGTCGCACTGGATCTGGTCGAAACCACCATTGCGCGGCACCAGGACGTGACCACTGCCGACAACCCGGTGCTCGACAACGACTTTCGCGAGAAGACACCGGCGCGGCCCAGCCATCAATGGTTGCGGGAAAAGTCCGGCCCAGTAGTCGTCGCGGTCGGGCGCCTGGCGCCGCAAAAAGGTTTCGACACCCTGATCCGAGCGTTCGCCGCGTTGCCGGACAGCCGTGTGCGTTTGATCATTTTTGGTGAAGGCGCGCTCAAGTCGCGATTGGTTGATTTGGCCTGCACATTGGGCGTCGCCGTTCGCGTCGACCTCCCCGGTTACACCATCAACCCCTTGGCGGAAGTCGCGGCGGCCGATTGCTTTGTGCTGTCGTCGCGCTTCGAAGGCAGCCCCAACGCACTGGTTGAAGCGTTGTCGACGGGCACTCCGGTGGTGGCGACGCGCTGCCCCCATGGGCCTCAGGATATTTTGATCGGTGGTCTGGTTGCCCCGCTTGTCGACGTCGACGACCCGCCGGCATTGGCGCAAGCGATTGCCCTGCAACTCGCCACACCTCGGCATTTTCAACGTCATCTGCGCCTTCAGGCGGCCGCCCGATTCATGAATGCCAAAGCGGTGCAGTCCTACCTCGATGCGTTGCTGGGGAGTCCATCACCGTGAACACACTGGCGATCCGATATTCGACGCTGCGGGATGGCTTCACCCTGTTCGGTGTGCTGTTTTACATCCAAGTGCTCACCTTTATCTTCGGCCTCGGTGGCGGGTTCAATTTCGGCGATGTCGATCGCGACCTCGAGGGCAGCGTCGCCAACCAGGTCTGCGGTCTCATCACCCTGTTGGTGCCGCTGTTCTTCTTCATCCGCAACAAGGTTTTCCTGAGCAAAACCTTTTATCGCAGCAACGTCTTTCTGCTGCTGTTCCTGCTCACGGTGATCGCCTCAATCGGTTGGTCTTACGACCCGATGCTGAGCCTCAAACGCGTCGTCGCGATGCTCAGCGTGGTGTTTTTTGCCGGGTTCATTGCCTACAACTACCCACTGGAAAAAATCACGTTCATGCTCGGCTGTGCCATCGGCGTGGCGGCGTTGATCGGCTTGATACTCGCCGTGGTCATGCCAAGCGTCGCGTTCCTGTCCGGGGGGATCCGCGACGGCGCATTCAAAGGGATTTTTGCCGAGAAGAACGCCGGCGCACGGCTCAACGCGATCGCCATCCTGCTGTTGCTGCCGATGATCCGCAAAGGCAACCGCTGGGCGCTGTTCTGCTCGTTTTTTTCGCTGATCGCCATCCTGCTCGCGCAGTCGGCCACCGGCGTGGCGTTGATCATTTGCGGCACGGCGAGCTACGGCTACTTCCTCACCCTGATCCGCTTGCGTATCAATCGCTCGCAGTGGCTGTTCCTCGGTTGCACCTTGGTGTTCATGCTGTTTTGCCTGCTGCTGTACAACCACATTGCATGGCTGCTGGAGGTGGCCGGCCGCGATCCCTCACTGACTGACCGCACGCTGATCTGGGAGCTGCTCGCGCCGTATGTCGACCAGCAATGGCTCAAGGGTTATGGCTACGGCGCGTTCTGGGCCAGTCCTGATGCCGACGCGTTCATCACGCGTTGGGGTTACATCGGCAACGCCCACAGCGGCTACATGGAAACCCTGCTCAACGGCGGTTTGATTCAGTTGGCGGCACTGGTGTTGCTGCTGGGCGAAGCGCTGCTCAAACAATACCGCGCCGTGACGGCGAATCAGGCCGCGCAGTTTCGCGCCAGCGCGCTGGTCATCATCGGTTTGTTCGCCGTCACCAATTACGTGGCGTACGTGATCCCCAACTATCGATCCGCCGAGTTCCTGGTGTTCTGCACCCTCGCTCTGTCCTTTCGGCGTCACCCCGCGACATTCCCCGAGTCATCACCGGCCACCCTGCGTCAGCCTCGCGCTGGCGCTGTATTTCCGCGTGATTCAGCCAAGGCGTAACAGCAGGAGAAACAACCGTGCCCAACCCAGTCCTCCGTTCAGCGCATTCCGTGTGCGTGGTCATCCCGATGTACAACGGCGCCGCCAGTATCGAGCAAACGCTGGCATCCCTGGCCGACCAGACCCGCCTGCCCGATCACGTCATCGTCATCGACGACGGCTCCACCGATGACGGCCCGCAACGGGTCAGGGATTTCAAAGCGCCGTTTCGCCTGACGTTGCTGCAACAAGCCAACGAAGGCCAGTCCAGCGCCCGCAACCACGGCATGCGCCACAGCCAGGAGACGTTTGTGGCGATGCTGGATGCCGACGACCAATGGCGTCCGCAAAAGCTGGAGCTGCAACTGGCCCTGTATGACGAACTCACCCGTCAGGGCCGACCAGTGGGGCTGATCGACTGCTACGTGCAGGTCAATTACAGCGACGGCAGACGGCAGATGGACAACCGCCTGAAGAACGGCATGCACTTCTACGATTTCATCCACGCCAATGTCGTCAATGGCGTGTCCGCGGCACTGGTCAAGCGCGACGTGATCATGCAGCTCGGCGGCTTCGATGCGGGCCTGCGTTACAGCGAAGACCGCTTCATGTGGACGCGAATCGCGGAAAACTGGGAAATCCACACGGTGCCGCAGGTGTTGCTGGAGCGTTCGATCAACAGCGGCAACATGACCGCGCAACCGAAAAAGTACTACCAGAACAAGATCCGCTTCATTGAGGTTTACCTCGCCCGTTACGCCGCACAGTTGAGCAAGCAGCAACAGATCGACTTCGTGCTGGGCAACCACACCGATTTTCTCAACACATTTTCCCGAGGCGGCGAGCATGTCGAAGTGATCGACGTGTACCAGCGCATGTTCCGGCATTCCTGGCAAACCCTGATCTTCGACCACGGTAAGCCGACGTTGCGCTACCTCTACGCCCGCGCCAAAACATTGCGCAAGCCAACGGTTTCAACCGCCGCTCATTGAACCGGTATCCGCCATGGCCAATCGTCGCCTCATCACACTGGGCTGGATATTCACCGAGAAATTCGGACTGATCTTCCTCTCGATGATCACCTTTGTTGCCTACGCCAGGCTGCTGTCGCCCGCCGAGTTAGGCGTGGGCACGATCATCATTGCCATCGTCGAATTGGTCGGTCTGGTGTATTCATCGGTGCTGGAAGACCCGCTGGTACGCCTCGAGCGCCTGGAGGAAAAACACATCAGCACGGCGTTCTGGGCGTCGGTCATCGTCAGCCTGTTGTCCATCGTGATGATTTCGGGCGCGGTGATGCTGTACACGCCGGACCCGTTGCTGCGATGGATGACGGCGGCGGCCTCGGTGAAAATCCTCTTCACCATGATGGCGAGGGTCTATGTGGCGCAGATGCGCCGCAGCGGCAATTTCAAGATGCTGGCGTCGCGTACGTTACTGGGCAAAGTCTTCGGCGGTGTTGGCGGCATCGCGGTCGCGCTGTGGGGATTGGGGGCCTGGGCGGTCATTGCCCAGGCTCTGATCATGGAGTTCGTGTCGATCATCGTGTTGATGCGCGCAGAGCCACGGCGCATAGCGTTTTATATAGACCTTAGGTTCTTGCGCGAACTGTTGAAGGCCGGCACTCCGGTTGCCATCAACGCACTGAGTTCACAAACGCTGCAGCGCGGGGTCAACGTGGTGCTGGGGATGACGGCCGGCGCGAATGCGGTCGGCATGTTCAACATGGCAATGCGCATCATCGATCTGCCACGCACGGCCATTTATAACGGCCTGCTCAGTTATGCGCTGCCGGTGTTCTCACGACGCAGTGCGGAGCCGGGACGACTGCTCGGGATCCTTGGCGATTCCACCGCCGTCAGCGGCTTCGTGTTGACGCCGTTGTTCATCGGCATCGCGCTCACGGCCAACGACCTCATCCTGTTGATATTCGGCGCCAAGTGGGCCGAAGCCATTCCCCTGCTGCAAGTGCTGGCTTGCACAGTGGCCATTGGCAACACCGCCATGTACGCCACTACCGCACTGGTGGCGGTCAACCGCAGCCAGCTGACGATCAAGGCGGAAGTGCTCACCACCGTTCTGGCGCTGGCGCTGGTCTACGGCTTTGGCAACGTTTATGGCGGCATGGCCGCCGCCATTGCCCTGTTGGCGCGGATGCTGATCATCACCCCCCTGCAAATCCGCGGGCTCAACGCGGCCATCGGCTACGGCTGGCAGCGGTTCTTCGACTCCAATTACCGCAGCGTGACCGCCTCCCTGGTGATGGCCGCCACCGTCTCGTATGCCTCGGCACAGTCCGGTTTGCAGGGCTACCTGCACCTGATCGGCAACGTTGTGATCGGCGCGCTGAGCTATGCCGTGACGTATAGCGTCATGCACCCGCGCTGGCCGCAAGAATTCAAATCGGTTTTTACCTCCCGCTGAATTCACTCCCTGAGACAGGAAGCCCGCACTATGCGCAAAACGACCTTGATTACCGGAGGGGCCGGCTACATTGGCTCACACACCGCGTTGGCACTGATCAATGCCGGTCACCCCGTGGTGGTGCTCGACAATTTGAGCAACAGCTGTCGAGAGTGCATCGAGCGTCTTGAGCAACTGACCTTGACGCGGGTCGATTTCATCCACGGCGATATCCGCGATGCGGCCCTGCTGGACGACATCTTCCAACGCTATGACATCGATGCCGTGGTGCATTTTGCCAGCCTCAAATCCGTTGAAGAAAGCGTGCGCAAGCCGTTGGATTACTACACCAACAACGTCGCCGGCACCCTTGAACTGTGCCGGGCGATGGCGCGCAATAACGTCTTTCAATTGGTCTTCAGCTCCTCGGCCACGGTCTACGGCGAGCCGACACAGATACCGATTGCCGAAGATTGCGGCACCGGCAAACCGGTCAATCCCTACGGCCGCACCAAGCTGATGATCGAAGAGTTGCTCACCGATCTGTGCCACTCCGACCCACGCTGGAGCATCGGTTTATTACGCTATTTCAACCCGATTGGCGCCCACGAAAGCGGAATGATCGGCGAAGATCCCCGAGGCCGTCCCAACAATCTGTTGCCGTGTCTGACCCAGGTCGCCATTGGCCGGATTGCCGAACTCACGGTGTACGGCAGCGATTACCCCACGGTGGACGGCACCTGCGTGCGCGACTACATCCACGTGGTCGACCTTGCCATTGGTCATCTCAAGGCACTGCTGGTGTTGCAGCGCAATAACGGCATCCATGTCTGGAACCTCGGCACCGGCGTGGGCTACAGCGTGCTGCAGATCATCCAGAGCTTTGAAGACATCACCGGCATCACCATTCCCTACCGTTTCGCCCCGCGACGCGAAGGTGATATCGCAAAATGCTGGGCCGACCCCGGCAAGGCAGGACGCGAGCTTGGCTGGACGGCGCAACGCGATCTGCAACAGATGATTGTCGATACGTGGCGGTGGCAGTCGTGTAATCCGCAGGGGTATCAGTCTTCCTTCGAAGTGCCAACGCTGATTGCAGTCAAATGAGCGTTAGAGGCGCTTTGCTGATCGCCGTGCTGGCGGTTTCGATGGCGGGCAACGCCGCCTCGACGCCGCCGGCTGTACCCACCACCGGGCTGGTGCTGTGGCTGGATGCGGCGGATCCGTCAACGATGACCCTGGACGGACAGAACCGTGTCCGGCATTGGAAGGACAAATCCGGCAAGGGCAATGATGCCAGCGTCGACGAGGCCATCGCGCCGCCACAGCGCATGGCGAACGCACTGAATAGCCTTCCGGTGGTGCGTTTCACTGGTGAGTCGGGGTTTCTGGGTACGACTCTGCGCAGCGCCAAAGGCCCGGTGACGGTATTGATCGTGTCGCGCCGATTGCCCGAACAGTCAGGGAGTGACCCTTGGCAACGCTTGTTCAGTTCACGCCCACAGACGGCGCAAAACGACAACGTGCTGCCGAATATCGCCATCAGCCTGGCGCAGACCGACGCGTACGCGCCGACGGTGTCGGTGCTGGAGCTTTACGACGTACCGATTGGCCCGTATGGGGTCGGTCGTAATGCCGTGGGCAATGCCGAAAACTTTCGTGGCGACATCGCCGAAGTGCTGGTTTACGACCGAGCGTTTGCCTCCCTCGCCGAGCGCCAGCAAGTCTTTCATTACCTGGCAAACAAGTGGTCAGTGGCCGTCCCCAGCGTGGCCAATACCTGGACGCGCGTGGGGTCGCTAGGCCCGTTGCCGACGCGGAGTAATCCCGATCTGCCGCTGTCCGATCAGGCCAATGCCGGTCAGTGGACGCTCAACACGACACTGTCGGACGAGTTCAATGGCACCACCCTCGATCGCACCCGCTGGCACGTCAACAACGGCATCGGCAATGAATCGCTCGGACGTAAACCGGCGCTTTACTCGCCGAACAATGCCTTCGTCCACGATGGCAACCTGAACATAGTCTTCCGCAAAGAAAGCTTGCCCGACAAGTACGTCAAACTCGGTTTCAAGGACTACACCTCAGCGATGGTTCGCACCCTTGAACGCGGTTTTTACGGTTACTACGAAGCACGGGCCAAGCCGATGAACTCCGCTGGTTCCAGCGCTTTCTGGCTGGCGTGGACGGGCATGATGGACAACGCCACCGAAATCGACATTTTCGAAATCGGCGGCAAAACCAAAAATGCCGCCCTCGACCGTTCGTACAACATGAACGCCCACTTATGGGCCACGCCGCAAAGCAGCGAACACATCGCCGACGGCAGCATTTGGCTGAGTCCATGGCGCCTGGCCGAGGACTTCCATGTCTACGGCTTCGACTGGCAACCCGACACCCTGCGCTGGTACGTCGATGGTGTGCTGGTGCGGGAATCGAAGAACAGCCACTTCTTCTTCCCCATGGAGATCGTCTTTGACAGTGAGGCGATGTGGAAGTGGTTCGGCATCGTCGATGACGCTGACCTGCCCTCCACCTTCGAAATCGACTACATCCACATGTGGCAACGCAGTCCATAGCCGTCTCATCAAACCGGGGGACGAATCGCCACGGCTTCAATCGCTTTCGCCTGGGGTCAAGTGTCAGTGACCAGAGTCGTCAGTTTCAATCAGCGCGAAAAAGTCTGGAGCGCCCTATATGAACAACCGACGGCTGCAGGAACTGGATTTGCTGCGCTTCCTCGCCGCTATCGCCGTCGTGATTTTTCACTATGCTTTTCGCGGCTATGCAAAAGGCGACATGTCGACAATGCCATATCCCTGGTTGGCCGAGCCTGCCAAATACGGTTACTTGGGCGTCGAACTTTTTTTCATGATCAGCGGGTTCGTCATCCTGATGACCGCGTCGAGCAACAACCTCAGTGTATTTTTCATATCCCGCGTCGTGCGTCTCTGCCCGGCGTTCTGGGTGTGCTGCACGCTGACGTTTTTGTTCACGTTAGCCATCGGCCAGCCACGCTTCTCGGCCGATTTATACCAATATTTGATCAACATGGCCTTTCTGAGCGAGATGCTGAATGTAGAACCGATCGACGGGGTGTACTGGTCACTGTTTGTAGAAATAAAGTTCTACCTGATGATTTCCGTCCTGTTGAGCGTGAAGAAAATAGACAAAATCGAACCGTTCCTCGTGGCCTGGCTGCTGGTTTCTGCAACAGCGGAAATACTGGTGTTGGAAAAGCTACGCTCGCTATTGATCACTGATTACGCCGCCTACTTCATCGCCGGAGCCACGTTCTACCTGGCGTGGGTCAAGGGTTTTAACAAAACCCGGGTTCTGCTACTGCTGGGCGCGTTGGCGTTAGCCTGCTTTACCGCGATGGTGTGGGCCGAATCGATCGAAACCAAATACTCGACTGAATACAACCCGCTGATCATCTGCGGTCTGATCGGCCTGTTTTTCATCCTGTTCTACTTGATCACGACCAACCGAACGCCTGCTATCAGTCGGCGCAACTGGACGGTGCTGGGTGCGCTGACGTATCCGCTTTACCTGCTCCATCAAATGATCGGCTTCATGATTTTCAACATCGCTTACCCGGCGGTGAACGCGCACCTGCTGTTCTGGGGCACCATCATCCTGATGATTGCCGCGTCCTGGTTCATCAACAGGAAAATCGAAACGCCAATTGCCCGCTTCATCAAAAGATACCTTTCAATCTCCTTCAAACGTGTCAGAGCCGATTAGCCGGCTTCCTGCACCCTATCTACCATGCCCCCCGCCGCCCTCATCGAACCTTGCAGCGAAAACACCGTCCGAGCTAAAGCATCACTGCTTCCCGCTCGCCACGAGGTTTCCGTTTGAAAGCTGCCATCGTCAAAAAATACCGTTTGATCATCAAGACCCTGGGCTATGTCGGCTGGGCCTTGTTCTGGCTGTTGTTGTGGGACATCGCCGTCACGGTCGACTTCATGCTGTTTCTCAACGCCAAGCTGAATTTGCCGCTGATGCCCCTGACGTTATTGGGTTCGGCGCTAATTGTGCTGATCAGTTTTCGTAACAGCAGCGCTTACAACCGCTGGTGGGAGGCGCGGACGCTGTGGGGTTCGATGATCAACAGTTCGCGCAGTTTTGCCCGGCAGGTGCTGACGTTGCTGGATGATCCCGGCACCGAGGTGAATCCGGTCAAGTCGACGTTGCTGCGTCGTCACGTTGCTTACGTGAATTGCCTTGCGGCGCATCTGCAAGGTTTGCCTTGCCCTGAGGAAGTCCGGGCGTTTATTCCTGCTGATGAGTTTGCGCGCAGCGGCACGACCAATAACTTCGCCAACGACATTCTCACCGGCTCCGCTGCGTTGTTGGCGCGGGAATACAAGGCCGGGCGTCTGGACAGCATTCGTCTGGCGCGGCTGGAGTCGACGCTGGTGGATCTGTCGAACAGTCAGGGCGGTATGGAGCGAATCGCGAATACGCCGCTGCCCTACCCTTATGTGTATTTTCCGCGGCTGTTTATCTCGTTGTTCTGCCTGATCGTGCCGGTGGGGCTGGTGGAATCGCTGGGCTGGTTTACGCCGCTGGCCTCTACCGTGGTCGGGTTTATGTTGCTGGCGATCGAGCGCATCGGTACCGATCTGCAAAGTCCGTTTCGTCATAGCGAGCATCAAATTCAGATGGAAGCGCTGTGCGAAACCATCGAGAAAAACCTGCAGTCGATGCAACGCGATTCGTTGGGCGACGTGCGCCGGCACGGTGAAATTGCTTGAACCCTGCTTAAACCGGCTGCGCTTTGCTAGCCGCGCAAGGGCCTGAACTGGCGCGGCCGGTGAACTCGAACGGCAGCACGACGTGGCGCTTGGGCAGCGGTTTTTTATCGATCAGCATGATCAGCATTTGCACGGCTTTCTCACCGAACGCCTCAGCGGGTTGCGAGATGGTTGTCAGGGGTGGATCGCAGTAGGCGGCCATCGGAATATCGTCGAAGCCCACCAGCGAAATGTCCTCAGGCACGCGCAAACCCGCTTGCTTGATGCGTTTCAAGGCACCGATGGCCATCTCGTCGTTTTCACAGAAAAGCGCAGTTGGCTTCGTGGCCATCGTGAGCATTTTCGAGGCGCCGACGAACCCGGCATTCAGGGTGAAGTCGCCATGGCAGACCAATTCCTCGTCGAAACCGATTCCGGCTTCGCGCAAAGCGGCCTGATACCCGGCCAGTCGGTCGCGTGTCAGAGGACTGCTTCTTGAGCCTTTGATCAGTCCGATCCGCTGATGTCCCTGCGCGATAAGGTGTTGCGTCATTGCCTTGGCGGCCGCGAAATTATCCAGGCTGATGGTGGCGTGACGCCCGTCACTGATGACTTCGCAGGCATTGACGATCGGCGGCAGATCCGCGTTCGACGCCGCGGTATCAAAGGGATCAAACGCGCGCAGTTGAATCACGCCGTCCGCCTGGTGGGCATACACCAGTTCGGCGAATTGCCGCTCGACGGCTTCTTGCCCTTGAGTATCGCAAAGCAGCAGCCGATACCCGGCCGCCTGCGCCGCCTTCTGCGCCCCACTGATCACCCGTGCGAAAAAAGTATTGGCGATTGCCGGAACGAGGATCACCAGGTTGCCGGTTTTTCGCGAGCGAAACTGCACGGCCATCAGGTTCGGCCGGTAGTTGGCTTGTTCGACGGCAGCGTTGACCTTGTCGCGGGTTTCGGGGAGCACCCTCTCCGGTGATTTCAGTGTTCTGGACACCGTCGCCACGGATACACCTGCCAGTCGAGCCACCTCACGGATATTTGACACAAACGCCTCGCGTGTTCGGAAGATCGAGTGCGGCAGCTTACCGCACGTCGCGACAGGCGGAAATGTCCACTCCACATCGTCGCAGGATTTGACACTGCCGGAATTGAAGCCTAAATTTCCGGGCAGATGTAACCGGTTACATCACCACTCAAGCATAGTGAACAATCACCCCACCGAGACGAGTGACATGAGTTCAGCAGGTCGAAAAATAAGAATGGGTTTTGTCGGCGGCGGTGAAGGCGCCTTCATTGCTCAGGCGCATCGGCAGGCGGCACGCCTGGATGGCCAGTTCGAGCTGGTCTGTGGTGCCTTCAGTCGCACGCCTGAAAATAACCAGCGCACCGCCGCTGCACTGGGTGTGCCTGCCCAACGCTGTTACGACACCTGGCAGACGATGCTCGACGCCGAAAGTGTGCTTGCGCCTGAGCAGCGCATGGAATTGCTGGTGATCGTCACGCCAAACCATCTGCATGCACCGATTGCCAGTAAAGCGCTGCGCGCCGGTTTCCATGTGTTCAGCGAAAAACCTGCTGCGCTGGATCTTGCTGAACTGCAGTCGCTCCGACACGACGTCATCCACAGCGATCGAATCTACGGGCTGGCTCACACTTACCTCGGCTATGCGATGGTCTGGCAGGCCCGCGAAATGGTACGCAGCGGTGTGATCGGCCGCCTGCGCAAGGTGCTGGTCGAATATCCTCAAGGCTGGCTCAGCGAAGATGTCTCCGGACGCGGCAATAAACAGGCGGACTGGCGAGATGATCCCGCGCAGTCCGGCATCGGTGGCTGCATTGGTGATATCGGCACTCACGCCTTCTCTCTCGCGGAGTTTGTCGCCGACCAGAAAATTCAACACGTCAGCGCAATGCTCAGCGCTCACTTCGATAACCGTCAGTTGGATGACGACGCCTCGATGCTGTTCAAAATGGCCGATGGCGCCAGCGGTGTATTGATCGCCAGCCAGGTCTGCGCGGGAGAGGAAAACCCGCTGAAGATCCGCCTCTACGGTGACAAAGGCGGGCTGGAGTGGCGTCAGGAAGACCCGGCCAGCCTGATCCATCGCTCGATTGACCAGCCGATCCGCCTGTTGCGCTCAGGCATCGGGCAACCCTGGTTGTGCGCCGACGCCTTATCGCGGATGCGCCTGCCCGCCGGGCATCCGGAGGGTTATCTCGAAGCCATGGCCAATCTTTATCGCGCGCTGGCGCAATCAATTTTGCACAAAGTGCCTGGCCACGATGCGCCGGGCGTTCCCGGAATCAACGTTGGTTTACGCGGCATGGCGTTCATCGAGACGGCCATCGCCAACCATCGGGGTGACGCCAAGTGGAGCGAAATCCCCGACACCTACACCGCAGGAGAGTCCTCAGATGAACGCTGAGTTGCGACAGACCAAAGGCATGCGCGGGCCGGGTATTTTTCTCGCCCAGTTCATGTCCAGCGAGAGCCCGTTCCATACGTTATCCGAGATCGCGCAATGGGCCGCTTCCCAAGGCTACAAGGCGATCCAGATACCGACCCTCGGCACGCAATTCATCGACCTTGAGCGAGCAGCCGAGAGTCAGGATTACTGCGACGAGCTCATCGCCACCTGTGCGCGAGCCGGCGTGGTGATCAGCGAACTGTCGACGCACTTGCAAGGCCAGTTGGTCGCCGTGCATCCCGCGTTCGACGCCGTCTTCGACGACTTTGCCCCTGAACATTTACGCGGCCAGCCTAAGGCTCGCACAGAGTGGGCAATTTCCCAGCTCAAACTCGCCGCCCGCGCCAGTCAGCGCTTGGGCCTGACGGCTCACGCGACATTCTCCGGCGCCTTGCTCTGGCCGTTTCTGTACCCATGGCCGCAACGTCCGGCCGGGCTTGTCGATGAGGGGTTTGCCGAGTTGGCGCGGCGCTGGTTACCGATCCTCGATTGCTTTGAAGCAGCGGGCGTTGATCTCTGCTACGAGATCCATCCTGGGGAAGATCTGCACGACGGCGCCTCGTTCGAACGCTTTCTTGAAGCGGTGAATCATCACTCGCGCGCGGCGATTCTCTACGATCCAAGCCATCTGCTTTTACAACAAATGGACTACTTGGGTTTCATCGATCGCTACCACGAGCGCATCCGCATGTTCCACGTCAAGGACGCCGAGTTCCGTCCCGACGCCCGCTCCGGCGTGTACGGCGGGTATCAGGGCTGGATGGATCGGCCCGGCAGATTCAGATCGCTGGGCGATGGTCAGATCGATTTCAAGTCGATCTTCAGCAAATTGACCCAATACGATTTCAGCGGCTGGGCCGTGCTGGAATGGGAATGCTGCCTGAAGGACGCCGCCCAGGGCGCCGCAGAAGGCGCGGCATTCATAGAGCAACACATGATCAAGAAGACCGACAAGGCTTTCGACGATTTCGCCCGTGTTACGGCCGATCAGCAATCCAATCGACGACTGCTCGGCCTGGTCGATGACTGACGCCACAGCGGCTGGCCACTAACGTCTATCCAATAACGTCTATCCAATAAGAATAATAGGGTGACTCACATGCCTGGAATTAACGCGCGACTGAGCGCGATGATGTTTCTGCAATTTTTTATCTGGGGTGGCTGGTTCGTCACCCTCGGGACGTTCCTCACCACGACGCTGGCTGCCAGCGGCGGTCAGGTGGGCATGGCCTTCTCCACGCAATCGTGGGGAGCGATTTTCGCCCCGTTCGTGATTGGCCTGATTGCTGACCGCTTTTTCAACGCGGAACGCATTCTGGCGGTGCTGCATCTACTGGGCGCCGCCCTGCTCTATCAGCTCTATCTCGTTGATGATTTCAGCGCGTTTTACCCTTACGTCCTCGCCTACATGATGGTCTATATGCCGACCCTGGCATTGGTCAATGCCGTCGCGTTCAGGCAAATGAAAGATCCCGCGCTGGAGTTTTCGCGGATTCGCGTTTGGGGAACGATCGGCTGGATTATCGCCGGGCTGGTGATCAGCTTCGGCTTTGCCTGGGACTCTCAACAGGCAATCGCGGAGGGAGCGCTGCGCAACACGTTTCTGATGTCCGCCGTCGCCTCGTTGATCCTTGGTCTCTACAGCTTCACTTTGCCCGCGACCGCGCCGCTCGAGCACGGTGAAAATACCGGTGGGCTCAAACAGCTGCTGGGGGTGGAGGCTCTAGGTTTGCTGAAGGATCGAGGCTACCTGATCTTCTTCATCGCCTCGATTCTGATCTGTATTCCTCTGGCGTTTTACTACCAGAACGCCAATCCGTTTCTGTCCGAAATCGGTGTCGAAAACCCCACCGCAAAAATGGCTATCGGGCAGGTGTCCGAAGTGCTTTTCATGTTGCTGCTGCCGCTGTTCATCCATCGTTTCGGCATCAAAATCGCACTGTTGATCGGGATGTCGGCGTGGGCATTGCGGTATTTGCTGTTCGCCTATGGCAGTAACGGTGATCAAGCCATGATGCTGCTGGCCGGCATCGCTTTGCACGGCGTCTGCTATGACTTCTTTTTCGTCTCAGGGCAAATCTACACCGACGCCAAAGCCTCCGAACGCTTTCGCAGTTCCGCGCAGGGACTCATTACACTGGCCACCTACGGCTTCGGCATGCTGATCGGATTCTGGGTAGCGGGTCAGGTGACCGACCACTTTTCGACAGCGGGCGTTCACGACTGGCGAAGCATCTGGCTGTTTCCGGCAGCCTTCGCCATCGCGGTGTTTATTTTGTTCTGGCTTACGTTCACCGGGCGGGGCGAGCGCGATATGAAACCTGCGATATAAGTGCGACCCGCAGATCGCTGCGTGTGCCAGCGGTGGTCAGACTTGATCGTCACTCGGGTCATAACTGTTCACATTGGGCACCTGCAGATGCAGGCGCCCAAGCAAGTCAACCAGCGTGTCGACCTCGCCCGGGGTCAATCCGCTGAGCAGACGCGACTCGCGCTCCAGCGCCACTTTAAGTACACGGTCATGCAGCTCCTTGCCGCTGGCCGTCAATCGCACGGTGTAACGCCGCGCGTCCTTGGGATCCAGCTGACTGGTGATCCGCCCCGCCTGCACCAGCAATTAAAATGCTCGCGCAAGCGCCCGAGTGCCGAGCTGGTCGCCGACTGCCCGAGATGTAATCGCTCAGCTGCGCGGCTGACGCTGCACTCACTTAACAAAGCGTCCAGCGCCACTAAAAGATTCAGATCGAGTCGTCGATAGCGCATGGAACAGTTCCTGGAAAAGTAGCAGTATCAAACCCGACTGATGGATGCTGCGATCGGAGTGCCCAGAGTCGGACGAAAGTGAGCATACTGGATCGATTCATGCTGTGAAATGAACGCTCGGCGACTTTTCATAAGCCCTCACCAGGATTACCGACATGCGCCTCCCCGATTTCATCATTGAACATATCGAGCCTATTCTTCAGGCGTGGGAGGATTTCGCCAGAACCATCGAAACGCCCGGCGCGGCGCTGGATCGTGAAGCCTTGCGCGATCATGCCGGCCAGATGCTCGAAGCCATCGTAATAGATCTACGCACCCAACAGACACGCTCGGAACAAATCGCAATCTCTGGGGCATGGGCCCAGCAGCGCTGAAGAGACGCCCGCCGAAACCCACGCCGTCACCCGGTTGATGGCGGGATTTACCATCGATCAGATGGTCTCTGAGTATCGGGCTTTGCGCACCAGCGTGCTCAATCAGTGGATGGTCAAAGTGAAGTCCGGCACGCCCTTCGATGCTGACGACATGAACCGCTTCCACGAAGCCATCGATCAGGCGCTCGCCGAATCCATTGCCAGTTATTCAAGAGCCGTGGACGCGTCACGCAATATCTTTCTGGGCATCCTCGGCCATGATTTGCGCACACCGTTAGGCGCCATTCTGCTGGGTGCGGACAGCCTGCGCCGGTCTGCCGATGTCGGAGAACGCGGTACCCGACTGGCGAACCAGATTTTCACCAGTGTGAGACGCGCGAATCAGATTGTTGACGACTTGCTGGACTTGACCCGTTGCCAGATGGGGCCAGGCATTCCTGTTAAAAAAACGGCGTTGGATCTAGCGCCGCTGTGTGAACGCATCGTCGATGAAATACGAGCGTTTCACCCTGACGCCAACGTTGTTTTCACGGCGGAATCACCGGTTGCAGGCAAATTTGATGGGCCGCGTATGGAGCAGGTGTTCTCCAATATCATCGGCAACGCTGTCCAGCATGGCGATGTTCAGACGCCCATTGAAGTGCAGTTGGCGGTCTCTGATCGCTCGGCAATCTTTACCGTGCACAACCGCGGAGAGCCTATTGCCGAGGATGTACTGCCGTTTATTTTCAATCCCATGGGGCGTTTTTCCCAACGCTCGGTCGTTGATCACCCGCCTTCAGATGGGCTGGGTCTGGGGCTGTTCATCGCTTCCGAGATCGTCGCATCACATCAAGGAACAATCGAGGTTGTCTCCAACACCGAGCACGGCACCTCTTTTCTGGTGAAGGTGCCGCTCGACTGACGGCGAGTTCTACGTTTGACTCCTCTAGCGCATGTGCAAAATGATCGGGCTGCTGCTGGCTGGATCAGTGTGTTCACGCAGCTTGCCAACGGCTTGCGCATCAACAGCGCTGGCCTGATTGCCCCATGTGCTGCGCATGAATGTCAGCACTTCGGCGATCTGCTGATCCGACAACTGCTCACGGAATGCCGGCATGCGATAGGCGTCCGGTACACCGGCAGCGACGATGCGCTGCGAGCCGTTCAAGGTGATGTTGATTGCCGAGGCACTCTCTTTGGCCAGCGCAGAAGTGGCGCCTGCCAGCGGCGGCATCCATTGCGCTTGCCCCTTGCCGTCGAGGCCGTGGCACGAGGCACAGCGCGTAACGTAGGTGTGACCACCCGGCGAATCCAGACGCGTCGCTGCCGAAACTGCCTGGTATTGCCATGGCTGGCCGTCGCGCTGCGGGTCGCCAGGCAACGATTTGAGATAGCGGGCGATGGCCGTCAGATCTTCGTCGCTCATGAACTGCGTGGAGTTGTTGAACGCCTCGGTCATTGAGCCGTAGACCACCGCGTGGCGATTGCGACCGGTTTTGAGGAACTGGACGATTTCCGCCTCGCTCCATCGGCCCAGCCCGGTGTTGTGGTCATCACGCAGACTCGGCGCGTACCAGCCATCCAGCAAGGAGCCCGCGAGGAACGGCGCAGCGGAATCATCCAGCGCCTTTTCGTTGAACGCCAGGCCGCGAGGCGTATGGCAACTACCGCAGTGGCCGGCGCCCTGCACCAGGTAAGCGCCGCGATTCCACACTTCATCTTGCGACGATTTGGGCAGGTAGGATCCACCGTCGACAAATACACCGTTCCACACGGCAATCGGCCAGCGCAGGTTCAGCGGCCAGGGAATCGAGCTCGCAAGGTTCGCTTGTTTGACCGGCGCCACGCCTTTCATGAAGAACGCATACAGCGCACGCACATCGTCGTCACTGAGCTTGGCGTACGACGGATAAGGCATCGCCGGGTACAAACGGCGACTGTCAGGTGCCACGCCGTGACGCACGGCACGGTCGAAATCGGCCAGGCTGTAACGACCAATCCCGGTTTGATGATCCGGGGTGATGTTGGTCGCGTGAATCGCGCCCAGCGGCGTGGCCATTTCCAGGCCGCCGGCGAACGGGGCCGCGCCCGGTACGCTGTGGCAAGCCACGCAATCGCTGAGCCTGGCGACGTATTCGCCCCGAGCCAGCAGCGCCGGGTCGACGTCGGCGGCAGTGATCGTGTGATCTTCAAAAGGCGAGACAGGCTCGCGGGTGACATACCAGGCCAGCAGGCCTGCCGCGACCAGGCACGGCACTGCCAGCCAGCCAGCGGTTCTTGCGAATCGGCTGTTATTCATGGACGCTCCGGCGCTGATCAAGTGAAGGTGTGTCGGCTCATGGGCAGGCTGCGAACCCGTTGCCCGGTGAGGGTTGCCACTGCGTTCGCCACGGCTGGCGCGACGGCGGGCAATGGTGGTTCGCCGATGCCGCCCATTTTTTCCCCGCTCTCGACAACACGCACATGCACCCGCGCCATCCGCGCAGGCGGCAGGATCGGGTACAAGTCGTAGTTGCGCGCGCGTGGTTTGCCATCCAGCCAAACGGCCTCTTCCACCAATGTCTGCGATAACCCCAACGCCACGGCACCATTGACCTGCGCCTCGACAATCGCCGGATTGACGATGCTGCCCGGGTCAATCGCCTGCCAGATGTCATGCACTTTGACCTGGCCGTTTTCGATCGACACCTCGGCGATTACCGCCGTGTGCGTTCCGAACGGCGAAGCCATTGCCACGCCACGCGCACGGCGACTGCCGTCCTCGGCGGTAAACGGGCCGCGCTTCCAGCCACCCGATAACTCACCCGCCGCTTGCAGCAAGGTGGTCAAACGTTTGTTGTCGCGCAGCAAATGCAGGCGCAGTTCGAACGGGTCTTTGCCGCCCTTATCGGCCAGTTCATCAAGGAACGATTCGTAGAAGAAGTCGTTGAGGGAATTGCCCACGGAACGCCAGTAACCGAGCATCGCCGGGCCTTTGACATAGATCTGCGCGATGCGCTTGTTGGCGATTGCATAGGATTTGCCCGACAACCCCTCAAGCGCGGTAGGGTCGAGTTTTTCGCCCTGCTTGCCAGCGAGGGCCTCGGTCGGGCCTTCGGTGGCACTGATCGCCTCGATTGCCAGCGGCCAGCCGTCCTTGTCCAGCGCGGCGCGGAAATTCACCGCCGCAACGGGGCGGAGCACGTCACGCAGAAACTCTTCCTCGCGACTCCAGATCAGTTTGACCGGGCGACCCACAGCTTTGGCCAACTCGATCGCCTGCGGATAAGGACTGGCGGAATCGTAGAGGAAATGCCGACCGAAGAAGCCCCCCAGCAGCGGCGAATGCAAGGTGATGCGCGACGGATCCAGGCCGGTGCGCTTGGCGATGTCCGCGCGGAACATGTCCGGCGCCTGATTGGGCAGCCAGACCTCCAGCGAACCGTCCGGATTGAATCTGGCCAGCGCCGAGGGCGGCTCCAACTGACCGTGGTTGAGGTATTGATTGTGGTAAGTGGCGTCGATCCGCGTCTTGGTATCAGCAAGAATGGTCGCGACGTCGCCTTCATGTTCATCATCTTTGGCGGGGCTTTTATCTTCAGCGAGGCGCTTGAGCCAGGCATCGCTGGAAAAGTCGGCGGGCATCGGCCGGACTTTGCTGTCGGCTGATGGTTCTTGCCAGTCGACCTGAATCGCCTCGACCGCGCGTTTCGCGTGCCACCAGCGCTCGGCAACCACTGCCACGGCGCCCGGCAGACGGTGCACGGAATGCACGCCTTGCATCGCCTTGACCTGGTCTTCGTTGCGCAGGTTGCCCACCGTCATGCCCAAACGCGGCGCATGCTGAACGGCGGCGTGCAGCATGTCGTCGACCTTCAGATCGATGCAGTACACCGCCTTGCCCGTGGACTTGTCATAGGCATCAAGGCGCTTCACCGGTTTGCCGATCCAGCGGAACTGGCTCGGATCTCGTAGTGTTATTGAGGCGGGATCGGGAACCGGCAGATCCATCGCACGCCCGGCCAATTCGCCGTAGGTCAACGACCGGCCCGACGCGGCATGCAGGACTTTACCGGGTTCGGTCGTCAGCTCGCCGACCGGCACGCCGAGTTTTTCCGCGCCGGCCTGCAACAGCATGGCGCGGGCCAGTGTGCCGAGGCGGCGCATCACCGGGTAACTCATGCGCACCGACATGCTGCCGCCGGTGATGCGCATGCCGTTCTTCAAAACCACATAGGCTTCACCGGGCGGTGCGGCTTCGACGAGGAAGGTCGCCGGGTCGGCATCGAGTTCTTCTCCGACAATTTGCGCCATCGCGGTGAACGTGCCCTGCCCGCCTTCCATAAACGGGCACAGCAGACGCACGCGGTTGTCCGGGCGAATTTCCAGAAACGCCGGGACTTGCGTACCGCGCTCGGCAGTCGCCGCAGCCGTTGCGGCCTGCACGCGGGTCGAACCGAGCGGCAGACCGAAGCCAAGCACCAGCGCACCGACGGCGGTACCGGTCAGAAAACGTCGGCGCGAGACATTGATCGGCTCGTGCAGCGCGAACGCGGATGCCTCACTGGACGGATCGATACGGATGCTCATCAGGCGTCCCTCTTGCCGGCCAGCTCATGCACGGCGGCATGAATGGCGTTGTAGGTGCCGCAGCGGCACAGATTGACCATCGCCGCGTCGATTTGCGCGTCACTTGGCTGCGGGTTTTGCTTGAGCAACGCCGTGGCGGCCATGACCTGCCCCGACTGACAGTAACCACACTGGGCCACTTGGAGATCGACCCAGGTCGCGACCACCCGTTTGCCGACTTCGTCAGCCTCGATGGCTTCAATGGTGGTGATTTCGCGGCCGACCACGCCGGCCACCGGCGTCACGCACGAACGCACCACATTGCCGTCGACCAGCACGGAACAGGCGCCGCACTGCGCCAGTCCGCAGCCGTACTTGGTGCCGGTCATGCCGAGGTCATCGCGGATCACCCACAGCAAGGGCGTATCGGCGTCGGCATCGACCTGATAGGTCTTCTGGTTGATTCGTAATTCCATGGCTCACCCGCTCTATCATCGGTTGACGTGCATTGTTATGAACGGTGACGCGCGGCGAGGCGCATCCCCGGTAAAGCGTGTCTGTGGTTTAACTTGCCGCTTCTGCTTCGATTGGTTGCCCGCGCAGCAGCGCCATGTCGCGACTGGGCGCGGTACCGAACAGGCGGCCATATTCACGGCTGAGCTGCGAAGGACTTTCGTAACCGACCGCAAACGCCGCGCGCGAAACGTCCAGGCGCTCGACCAGCATCAGCCGACGCGCCTCGTTGAGCCGCAGCCACTTCTGGTACTGCAGCGGGCTCATGCCAGTCAGTTGGCGGAAATGCAGGTGAAAAGTCGGCGCACTCATCTGCACGCGTGCGGCCAGATCGTCGATGCGCAGTGCAACGGTGTAGTTGAGTTTCAACCAGTCGATGGCTTTGGCGATGCGATAGCCCTGACCATCCACCGCAGTGATCTGCCGCAGACGTGAACCTTGATCGGTATTGAGGAGCCGGTAGTGGATTTCACGCAGGATCAGCGGCGCCAGCACCGGGATCGCCTCGGGTTCATCAAGCAGGGCCAACAGCCGATCAAGCGCGCCTTCCAGCGCCGAGGACACATTGCCAATGCCGGCGCCGGTGCCTGTGGATGGCTGCCGCTTGGCGGGCAAGCCACTTTTGGTGATGACCTCGGCGAGCATGCCGATGTCCAGTTTCAACACCAGACCGACACAGGGCTGCTCAGGGCTGGCGAGCAGCACTTCGGAGTTGGCGGGCAAATCCAGCGACGTGACCAGAAACCGCGAAGGGTCGTAACGATAACCCTCCCCGCCGACCCACAAGCGTTTCTCGCCACGGCCGACCAGAATCAGGCTCGGTTCGATCATGCACACGGCAGGTGGCGCTGGCTGGTCGCGGCGAAACAGCGACAGCCCGGGTATGCACGTCGCGAAGTCACCCGCTGCGCTGATGCGCGGGTCAATCTGCAACGCTAACGGCGATTCATGGCGTTGGGGGATGTGGATCATGGTCGGTCACTCCTGTTGACCGAACTGTAGTCCGCGCAACCGAGCTTTCCTATCCACAACCCTGCATCCTCAGAGGATCAGGCAAGCATTCAAGAGGAATGCACTAGAGCAGCGGCGGATCGACCGGGAGAATGTGTCGAACTGTTACAGGGGCATGCCCTTGCAGGCATCCATCGCTTCAACCCCTGCGCATCACCTCCTTACGCTTTTCGCGCAACACAGGTAGTTTCCATGACAACCCCTCTTACCGATCCTGCTACAAAGAAAAGCGGCTGGAGCGCCGTGCTGGCCATGTCCCTGGCCGCGTTCGCTCTGGTCGCTTCAGAATTCATGCCGGTCAGCCTGCTGACGCCGATTGCCGCCGATTTGCACATCACCGAAGGCCAGGCGGGTCAGGGCATTTCCGTGTCCGGTGCGTTCGCGTTGATCACCAGCCTGCTGATTGCAAGCATCGCTGCCCGCGTTGAACGCAAGAAATTGCTGTTGAGTCTGACCTTGCTGATGATCGTGTCAGGCACGATCGTCGCGCTCGCGCCGGGGTATCCGTCATTCATGATCGGACGTGCCTTGATCGGCATCGCCATCGGTGGTTTCTGGTCATTGTCGGCGGCGACGGCCATGCGTCTGGTGGCGCCTGATCAAGTACCGCGCGCACTGGCCATGGTCAACGGTGGCAACGCGCTCGCAACGGTGATCGCCGCCCCGGCGGGCGCCTTCCTCGGTTCGTTGATCGGCTGGCGCGGTGCGTTTTTCTGTGTGGTGCCGGTGGCAGCGCTGGCCGCGGTGTGGTTGATGATCAGCCTTCCGTCCTTCAAGGCCGAACGCAAGGCCGGCGGCGCCAACGCCCTGCAACTGATGCGTCAGCCGCCCGTGGCCTTGGGCATGATCGCCGTCAGCGTGTTTTTCATGGGCCAGTTCATGTTGTTCACTTACCTGCGCCCGTTCCTTGAGGGCGTCACCGGCGTCAGTGTTTCAACACTGTCTTTGATGCTGCTGGGGCTGGGACTCGCAGGGTTTATCGGCACCTTTCTGATCGAAAGATTCATGGGCCGCGGCCTCTACCGCACGCTCACGGTTATCCCGTTGATCATGGCCGGCATCGCTTTGGCGCTGGTGAACTTCGGCGAGTCGGCAATGCTGACGGCCGTGCTGCTCGGACTGTGGGGATTGGTCGCCACGGCCGCGCCGGTCGGCTGGTGGACATGGCTGGCGCAGACGCTGCCGGATGATGCGGAAGCCGGTGGCGGCATGCTGGTGGCGATTGTTCAACTGGCGATCGCCGGCGGCGCCATCGTCGGCGGTTTGGCCTTTGATCTGAGCGGCTACAAAGCCACATTCGAGCTGAGCGCTGCCGTGTTGGTCGTCGCGTCCGTACTCGCGTGGCTGGCAGGTCGCGCAGCCACTGAAGTGCATTTTGCCGAATCGAACGTGACGGCCTGACGTGATCAGAACGCCGGCACTACATCGCCGTGATAACGCTCAAGAATGAACTGCTTCACCGGTCGGGCTGAATGTCGTCAGAGAAAACTTTGTCGTCGAATGTCACGCTTCTTTGGCAAGCTGAGGTTTAAGAAACAGAACCCATGGCGGCGACCAGCAGTGCGACGGAGAGCGCGACACGTTTCACGATAGTTTTCCTTCGAAGCGTTTCAGGGAGAAAGAGGACAGATCCAGGTCGGTCGAGCCACGCATGCACCACTGTGCAAACGCCTCGCCCAGTGCCGCGGAATGCTTGAAGCCATGGCCCGAACACGCCGACACGAACAGCGTGTGTTGCAGCGACGGATGCTCGTCGATGATGAAGTGGCGATCCGGCGTGACGGTGTAGGCGCAGACGGCGGATTTGCTGACCTTTGCGGTCACGCCGGCGATGCGCTTGTGTACTTGCTGCTCGTACATGTCCTGCGCTTCGGCTGCTGAAACCGTGCGGTCGATGGCCTGCGGCGCCGATGCGGTGTGGTACTGCGCGGTAGCGATTTTCAGGCTGCCTTCGCCGGGTAATGCGGGGAAGCCATAGTTGATTTTGTCGTCGCCACGGCCGTGGGTCAGGATAAACGTCGGTGAATGGCCCACCAGTCCGGCGTTCTCTTCCAGTTCGAACCAGAACAGTTTCTGCCGGTACACACTGAGCAGATTTTCAAACGGTTTGCCGAGCAACTCACCGCTCCAGTTGCCTGCGCTGATCACCAGTTTGTTGGCAAACAGCGTGCGGCGGTCGGTGGTAACGGTGACACCGTCCGCGTCCGAGGTGATTGCGGTGACGGTCTCGCCTTTATAAAGCGTCGCCTTGTGCTGCTCGGCCAGTTTGAGCTGCACATCGATGCAGCGCTCCGGACGCACGAAGCCGCCACCGGGTTCGAAATAACCGATGGCCGAGTCGTGCACGTTGGCGAATTGAGGAAAGCGCTGGCGAATCTGCTCGGCGGACAAGACTTCGTGCTCGATGCCGTAGGTCTGCGCCAGCCCGATGGTGCGCAAGGTGAAGTCGCTCTGATCTGCAGGATCGAACTCGGCGCTCGACGTCAGCACCAGAAGCCCGGATTGCTCGAACAGCGACTCACCCGACAACGCCTCAAGCTCACGCCAGATGCGATGCGAATTGCGCACGATCGGCACATATTGCGCGCCCTCGCCAACCGAAAGCCTTGTGATTCGGGTATCACCATGACTGGAGCCGAGGTTATGCGGCGGGTGATGACGATCAATTCCGACGACGTTCACCCCCGCTTTCGCCAACTGGTAAACCGTGGCGGCGCCCATCGCGCCCAAGCCTAAAACCAGCACCTCACATCGCTCGGACATAAATAGTCACCGATCAAAAAGGCGCCAGTTGAGCGGTAAAAGAATCGGAATTCCAAGATTAAAAAAGCATATCCATATAGCTCGACGCGTCCACCGGAGGCTCTGGTTCGGGCTTCCGGGTGGTTATTCGTCGCATTTACAACGTGGCGCAAATGATTTACGCCTTGCGGCGCGACATTCAGTGTCTGTCACAAATCACAATAGAGCTGACATAACAGCGTTTTTTTGCATATTTCGACAGACATTTCAGCGTCTAAGCTTCACCTCAGGCATGAGCCAAAACCGCGAACTACGCTTCACGGTGAAATTTGTGATTTAACTAGGTAGTTACCTAACTATATAATGCGTGCCTCATTTCAACGGGACACTCAACGTGAAGCAGAGTCAACGCCTCTCGGGCATATCAAAATTCATTCTGGTCGGGCTGGGCGTCGTCATCGCCCTGCTCGGCTTGGCGCTGGCTGCGGGCGGCGTGAAGTTGGTCAGCCTGGGAGGCTCGTGGTACTTCCTGGTGGGTGGCTTGGTCATGGCCGTTTCCGGTCTGCTGATCGCGCGCTTCAAGCTGAGCGGTGCCTGGTTGTTCGCCGCGTTCCTGGTCGGGACGGCGATCTGGGCTGTCAGTGATGCCGGTCTGGTGTTCTGGCCGGTGTTCTCGCGCCTGTTCATGTTCAGCGCGATCGGCTTGGTGGTGGCCTTGGTCTACCCGATGCTCAAGCGCGCCAACGGTGGCGTTGCGGGTCGCGGCGCTTACGGCGTTGCCGCTGTATTGGCGGTCGGTTTGGCCGTCGCTGCGGGCAACATGTTCGTCGCGCATCCGACCGTTGCCGCCACCGGCACTGGCCCGGGCCTCACTCCGGTCGAGCCGGACAAGGCGCAGAAGGATTGGGCGCACTACGGTAATACCGAAGGTGGCAGCCGCTTCGCTGCACTGGATCAGATCAATCGCAACAACGTCGACAAGCTCAAAGTCGCCTGGACCTATCACACCGGCGACATCGCCGAGAGCGATGGCAACGGCGCCGAAGACCAGCTCACCCCGCTGCAAATCGGCAACAAAGTGTTCATCTGCACCCCGCACAACAACCTGATCGCCCTCGATGCCGACACCGGCCAAGAGCTGTGGAAGAACTCGATCAACGCCCAGTCGAAAGTCTGGCAGCGCTGCCGTGGCATGGCCTATTTCGATGCGACTGCCGCCATTGCTCAGCCGAGCAATTCGAGCATCATCGAAGCCAAACCGGTGCCGGCCGCCAATTGCCAGCGTCGTCTGCTGACCAACACCATTGATGCTCGCCTGATCGCGGTCGATGCCGACACTGGCGAGTTCTGTCAGGGTTTCGGCAACAACGGTCAGGTCGATCTGAAGGCCGGTCTGGGTAACGTCCCGGACAGCTACTATCAGTTGTCCTCCGCACCGTTGATGGCCGGCACCACTGTCGTGGTCGGCGGTCGCGTGGCTGACAACGTGCAAACCGACATGCCGGGCGGCGTGATCCGTGGTTTCGACGTGATGACCGGCGCCATGCGCTGGGCGTTCGACCCGGGCAACCCGCAGGATCGCAACGCGCCGGCAGACGGCAGCACTTACGTGCGCAGCACGCCGAACAGCTGGGCGCCGATGTCGTATGACTCGGCGACCAACACGGTCTTCCTGCCGATGGGCAGTTCGTCCACCGACATCTATGGTGTCGAGCGCAGCAAACTCGATCACACCTACGGTGCTTCGATTCTCGCGCTGGACGCCAGCAGCGGCGAAGAGCGCTGGGTGTTCCAGACCGTGCACAACGATCTCTGGGACTTCGACCTGCCAATGCAGCCGAGCCTGATCGACTTCACCAAGGACGGCAAAACCGTTCCGGCGCTGGTCATCGGCACCAAGGCAGGGCAGATCTACGTGCTCGACCGTGCCACCGGCAAACCGCTGACCGACGTGAAAGAAGTGCCGGTCAAAGCGGCGAACATCCCGAACGAACCGTACTCCCCTACCCAGCCGAAATCGGTGGGCATGCCGCAGATCGGTGCGCAGCACCTGACCGAATCCGACATGTGGGGCGCCACCCCGTACGATCAGTTGCTCTGCCGCATCGACTTCAAAGGCATGCGTTACGACGGTTTGTACACCGCGCCGGGCATGGATAAATCGTTGAGCTTCCCGGGTTCGCTGGGCGGCATGAACTGGGGCAGCATCTCGACTGACCCGGTACACGGTTTCATCTTCGTCAACGACATGCGCCTGGGTCTGTGGATTCAGATGATCCCGTCGCAGAACAAAGGCCAGGCCACATCCGGCGGCGAAGCACTGAACACCGGCATGGGCGCCGTTCCGCTGAAGGGCACGCCTTACGCCGTGAACAAAAACCGCTTCCTGTCGGTGGCCGGCATTCCATGCCAGGCACCGCCGTTCGGCACCCTGACCGCAATCGACATGAAGACGCAGAAAATCGCCTGGCAGGTTCCAGTCGGCACGGTTGAAGACACCGGTCCGTTGGGTATCCGCATGCACCTGCCGATCAAGATCGGTCTGCCAACCCTCGGCGGCACGCTGTCGACCCAGGGTGGCCTGATCTTCATCGCCGGCACGCAAGACTTCTACCTGCGCGCGTTCAACAGCGGCAACGGTGAAGAAGTCTGGAAAGCGCGTCTGCCGGTGGGCAGCCAGGGCGGCCCGATGACTTACGTCTCGCCGAAAACCGGCAAGCAGTACATCGTCATCACCGCGGGCGGCGCTCGTCAGTCGACCGATCGTGGCGACCTCGTCATGGCCTACGCGTTGCCGTAAGCCGTCGTCACTTCATCCAGTCAAGCGCGGCACCTTAGGGTGCCGCGCTGCTTTGCTCCATTGCCCAAGATTCCAGCAGGAAGATTCACATGCAATCGGCTGTTCGTTTTTCTCGTTCCGACCTGTTCAAAGGCCTGTTGATCGGCCTTTCCTGCACCACTGCCCTCCCCGCGCTGGCCGCCGGCGATTCCGATCTGTTGACCCGCAGCACGCTTACCGGCGACTGGAGCGGCTTGCGTCATCAGATGGATGAAGAAGGTGTCAAATTCACCGGCGACTACAGCGGTGAAACCGCTTACAACGCTGACGGCGGCCTGCACCGTTCGGCGCGTTACTCGCAGAACATCAAGCTCGGCGTGCAGTTCGATCTGAGCAAACTGTACGGCGTCGACAACGCCGGCAAAGTGCAATTGACCATCAACGACCGCCGCGGCAACAGCGCTTCGGAAGACCTTGTCGGCAACCGTTTGCCGATTCAGGAAAACTACGGCGGCTTGTACACGCGCCTGACCGAACTGAGTTACGAGCGCAGCCTGTTTACCCCGGCGCTCAATGTGAAACTCGGCTACATGGCGATGGGCAACGACCTCGGCGGCCTCGACAGCGGCATTCTCTGCAACTTCATGAACGCCGGGTTCTGCGGTCATCCGCTGAACATGTCCGGTGGCAGCGGCTGGACCAACTACCCCAACGCGCATTTGGGCGTGCGGGTGAAATATGACCTGTCGTCCTCCTGGCAATTGCGCGTGGCGGCGTTCAACGTCGACCCGCAAAGCAACGGCAACTCCAGCCGCGCCTGGCACCTTGGGCCGAAACACACCACCGGTACCGTGGTGCCGATCGAGCTGGTGTACAAGCACGGCGGCGAATTGCCTGGCGAATACAAGGTGGGTTACTACTACGACAGCTCCGACGTGAAACGCATCGGCAGCGACGATGAAGTGTCCGGTCGCGGCGGTCATTATTTGCTGGTTGATCAAGCGGTGTGGGCTTCGCAGACTTCCACCGGCCGCAGCCTGCACGCGTTCGGGCAGTATTCAGCGGCCAGCGACGCGGCTTCGCCGTTCAGCAAGTGGTATGGCACTGGCGTGGTGTTGTACAAACCGTTCGACAGCCGCCCGCATGACACCGTCGCGCTGGGTTACGGTCGCGCCGTGCCTAACCCGCGCAGCCGTGATGTGCAGCAAGATGCCGCGCTGGCCAATGACACCGCGTTCCCGAACCTGGACAGCGCCGAGCAATTGATCGAACTGGGTTACGGCTATCAAGCCACGCCATGGCTGACGCTGCGCCCGAATGTGCAATACATCATCGAACCGGGCGCGTTCTCGGGGCAAGACATCGACAACGCACTGGTCGTGGGCCTGCAAGTAAAAGCCTCGCTCTAACACCACGCCTTGTAGGAGCAAAGCTTGCTCGCGAAAGCGTCTCTACATTCAGCCTGTGCATCGGCTGAACCACCGCCTTCGCGAGCAAGCTTTGCTCCTACGAGTTTTGGGCCGTACTCAGAATCCCAAACACCCGCAAATCCCTGTAGGAGCCGAGCTTGCTCGCGAAAGCGGTGGTGCATACAACGCAGAGGTTTCAGTGTTGCAGCGCGTAGCGTCGGCAATGCTCTAAATAGCCTTTCTCATGACTGCCGACTAACTGCACAACGCTCGACCAAAGCCACGACGGCGCATCCAGTGTCTTCGAACGGCAGTTTTGCAGTTCGCTGATCCACGCTGACCGCGTCGCCAGATCCATCTGTCGCGCATGGGCAATCCCCACCACTCGCGCCAAATACCCCGCCGCCAACATCGCATCACGCTGACTCAACTGATCGAGTTCCAGCTTCATGTCTTGCGGCAACAATTCGCGGACAAAAAAGCCATGATCAAGCACGCGCGTCGCAATCATGCGGTTACCCAACCCCGGCGATAGAAGCCGCGCGCCTTCTACGACACGTTTACCGTTATCGCGCGGCATCGAAGATCTGGCCGCACGGGGTGCTGCAGCCGTTACCGCTTCTTTGACATCGAGCAGGCAGAAATCCTGATCATCGCCCTCGCCCACGCCCAACAACACCGCGTAACGCTTCAGTCCGAGCGAACTGCAGCCTTTGACCCAATACGCCGAGTCGAGCAGTTTGACCCGGTCATCCTTCGACCGGCCCTTCAACGAGGTCACCAACGTATGAATGTCATCGCTCGCGCACAGGGTTTTCAGCGCCGCACGCTCTGCCCGCGAAAGCGACCAGAAGTGTTTGCCCAAGGGAATCGTCGGTTTGGTGTTCTCGATACGCTCCTGCGCCAGATGCTTCCACGTGCGCTGCACGGCACTGCGCATGCCCGCCTTGACCTGCGCCGGGCGTGGCGGTTCTTTATCGACGTCGTCGACAAAGGCTTGTTCGTAGCCGCGCATCATTTCTTCGAGCATGCGCGCGGTCGCGACACCGGGCAGATCGGAACCGCGTGCCGCCGTGGCCAATGACAGGGCAAGCCTGACCAGGTCGTGCGCGGGATTGCCGATAACGGTCTGATCGAGGTCGCGGATATGGATGTCGATTTGCCCTTTCAGATCCCCGGTCGGCCCGAGATTGCCGGCGTGGCAATCGCCACAGATCCATACGGCAGGCCCGTGGGGAAGGCGCCGGCCGGGTTGGCTGTGCAGCCATTCATAAAATTGCACCGTGCTACCGCGAACATAAGCATGCGCAGACCTCGCCATCTTGAAATTTCGCAGTTGCGAAAGGGTTTCCAGGCGTGCGGAGGGACGAGGTGTTTTCATGGGGACTTCTGGCAGGGGATGTGCTCTGTTGACCCCTGCCATCGAGTGAATGTTTCAGAATGTTTCTGGATTCTTATAAATCTTCACAAATACCAGCGATACTCCCGCGCGCTGATCTCCTGCATAAACGCCAAATGATCCTGACGTTTGTTCTCGCAATACACGTCCACAAACTCGGCGCCCAGCCCTTCACGCAATTGCGGCTGCTGCTGCATGGTTTTTACCGCTTCAAACATTTCCGTGGGGAAACCGATACCGCTGTCACGGTCTTCATTCAGCGGCGCAATGGGTTCCTTGCCCGCTGCCAGGCCGTGCTCCAGTCCCACCAGAATCGCTGCCAACACCAGATACGGATTGGCATCCGCGCCGGCCAGTCGATATTCAATGCGCAGGTTTTTCGCGTCCGATTCAGGAATGCGCAAACACGCATCACGATCCTCAAAACCCCAGCTTGCCTTGGTCGCCGTGTTCACCGTACCGCCCAAGCGACGCATCGCGTTTTGGTTCGGGGCGAAGATCGGCATGCTGTGCGGCAACAATTCCAGACACCCCGCCACCGCATGACGCAACGGCTGTTGCTGATTCGCCGCCAGCAGGTTATTGCCGTCAGCATCGTACAAACTGACGTGCACATGCATGCCACTGCCCGGGTGCTGCAAATACGGTTTGGCCATGAAACTGGCGCGATAACCGTGCTTGAGCGCCACGCCACGGGTGCTGCGGCAGAACAGCGCCGCCCAATCTGCTGCACGCAAACCGTCGTCGAGATGACCGAAATTGATTTCAAACTGACCGGGGCCGAGTTCTGCGGTGATCACCGTGGCGTCGATGCCTTGAGCGCGCGTCGCTTCAACCATTTCATCGAGCACAGGCGCAAACCGCGACAGGCGTTCGATGTGCATGTTCGGCTGATCATCGGCATCGTCGGTCAGGTCATCACGAGGGAATTGCGGGAGGCCGTCGCGCAGCTTTTTATCGAACAGATAAAACTCCAGCTCGAACGCCACCACTGGGTGAATGCCTTTGCGCGCCAGTCGATCGAGCACCTGCGCCAGCACTTCACGGGGTTCGAATTCGATGGGTTTTTCAGTGCCGTCCGAGGTAATCAACATCTGCCCCAGCGGCTGCGCTTCCCAGGTCACCGGTTTCAAAGTGCCCGGCACCAAACGCCGTACGGCATCCGGATCGCCATCGTTAAAGCAGTAATCACCAATTTTGAACAAACCGCCCTGCACGCCCAGCAGCACGCAGTTCTGCGGCAGCTTGAGCGCGCTGCCCGCCGCGACTTTTTCGAGCATGTCGATCGGGTAGCGCTTGCCGTAAAAGTGCCCCGGAATATCCAGAGAAATCAGGTCGACATAACGCACTTCGGGGTGTTGTTGGCGAAACGCGCGCACTTCAGCCAACAGGTCGGCGCAGACAGCGTCCATCGTGTTCATCCTTTATTTGTTGTTATCAGGTGTAGACCCACAGCACGCGTGTGAGCTGATCGGTGAGATTGCCGTAGCGGCAAACGGTGTGGCTGTCGAACTGGAAACTGTCGCCGGCCTTGAGCGTTGCCGGCTCTTCGTCGTCGCCCAGCCACAGCGTCAACTCGCCCTCGAGCACGTAACCACCCTGCTCCGAGCTGTCCGTCATATGCCGATCGCCGCTGCTGGCGCCCGCTTCCAGATGACTTTCAAGCATCGAAAACGAGGCGCGCATCTGCGGCGACACCAGAATGTCGGTGATGCCGTTGGCGTAATACAGTGTGCGGCGTTCGTCCGGGCGCGTGACCCACGGCAGCTCTTTGGGTTTGGGCAAACTGTAGAAATACGTGGTCGGCACGCCAAAGGTTTCGCTGATCGCGGTGAGGTCTGCCACGGTTGGCCGCGACAAGCCGCGCTCGACCTGCGAGAGAAAACCCACCGAGCGGCCGATCTTGTCGGCCAACTCCTTCAAGGTCCACTTCTTGTGCTTGCGCAGGTCGTGGATGAGGATCGCCAGTGCGGCGATTTCTTCTTGCTTGTTCATGATTCAACTTCCGGAAAGTGACGCATCAGACGCTGTCACGCAGTCGATACCAGGCCTTGCCGATGGCTTCCAGCGGCGCTGCAAAATGTTTACCACCGGGGAAGCGACCGTTGCTCAGGCCTTGGTACAACGCCAATTCATCGCTCTGACCGAGAATGGCATCGGACACCGCGCGGGCGGCGGCCAGTGTCGGCAACACGCCATGCCCCGAGTAACCCTGAAGCCAATAGCGGTTGCCCTCGCTGCCGACATCCGGCGTGCGCTTCAACGTCAGATCGATATGGCCGCCCCAGGCAAATTCCACCTCGACGCCTTTGAGTTGCGGGAACACTCGCTGCAGAAACGGCCGAGTGGCCGCCGCAATATCCTTGGGCATGCCGCCCAGATACGTGCAGCCACCGCCGAACAACAAGCGGTTGTCCGGTGTGCGGCGGAAGTAATCGAGGACGAATTGGTTGTCGGTCACGCAGACGTTGCTCGGCAGCAATGCCGTGGCTTGCTCCGGCGTCAACGTCGCGGTGGCGACCTGATAAGTGCCGACCGGCAAAATGCAGGCGGCCAGTTGCGGATCGAGTTCATCGAGATAAGCGTTGCAGGCAAGGATCAACACATCAGCGCGAACTGATCCGCGCGCAGTGTTGACCCGAAAACCTGCGCCCTCCTCCTGATAACTCAGCGCTTTGCTTTGTTCGTAGATGTGGCCACCGGCACGTTCTATCGCGGCGGCAAGGCCGAGGGCCAGTTTCAAAGGATTGAGGTGTGCGCCTTCCGGATCGTAGAGCCCGGCCTGATAGCGATCGCTGGCCACCCACTCGGGCAACTGTTCACGCGGAATGAACTGCAAAGCATCGTGGCCCCATTTGTGGCTGGCCTCGTGTTGCCATTCGGTCAGCAATCCAACCCGACGCGGCATCACCGACGTCCACAAATGGCCGGGCCGGTAGTCGCAATCAAAACCATGACGCCCCGGCAATTCACGCAACTCCTGCGCCGCCCAGCGCATACCGTCCCACAGACGTTTGGCGCGTTCATGGCCGAGCGCGGCTTCCAGCGGCGGCATGTCGCACGACCAGCCAAGAATCGCCTGCCCGCCATTACGCCCCGAAGCCGCCCACGCCACCCGACTGGCTTCCAGCAACGTCACGCGTTTACCGGCCAAGGCCAGACGCAACGCGGTGTGCAGACCGCTGAAACCGGCGCCGATGATGACGACGTCGGTGTGCTGCTCACCTTCCAGCGCAGGTCGCTCACGCAAAATATCCGCGCAACTGTGGGCGTAATAGCTGTCGACGTGCTGCGTGGATTGCTGAAACATTCGTGACCTCATGAAATTATCTTTTTATAATTTCATGAAAATCTACAGAATTAATTTCATATCAGCAACCCGCAGACGTCAAACCGCTGGGTGTCGGAGGTAATCTGCATTCACTGCCAGCATTGCCCGTGACTACCTGGGCCCAGTATTGGTGTTAGCAGGCAATACGGCCTGCTTGGCCGTTCGCCATACCGCGTGCGCGGCTCGGGATATTGGGTTACGGCTTGCACGTCGCAAGTCTCGCTCAACTTCTTTTCGCAAAGCTTCGTGGGTCAACGGGCGATCCATGGGAACGGGCTCAACATGCACCGCAATGATTTCAATGTCCGATCTGCTTGAATCATCATAGATTTGTTTCCGCTCGACCTTGGTCGCCTGCAGGCCGAATGCATTCATGATTCTCTGGGTAGAGCGACCATTTCCTTCACTATTCAAGAAACGTTCAAGAATACCTTCAGGCTTCTCTGTAGCGCGTAGGGCCTCTTTATTTGTAACGCCCCAACGCACAATGACTTTCGGAAGTACACCGTAAAAATTGTTCTGCTTTGCAACCTGTTCGTACTGGTGCCAGGTCACATCGGTCGCGTACGGGCCATCTCCGGGAGCCCGATAATTAGCCATCATTCTCCAACGGCCCGGTGAATACTCGTTTTTAAAACGTCGGCGCGCGGGTATGGATGGGTGGGTGTAATTTGATGTGATTATGTTCGTATCGGATTTTATCTCGTGTAAAAGTCCACGCGAAACAGCCTGTTTACGAGCAACCGCCGTAGGCTCATCAACATCCCAACGTCTGAATGTCTGCGGATCCTGTCGGTACCCCGGAATCTTTGCGCTCGGAGCGTTTTCTGAATAATCGTATTCGATTTCCTCCGGCAGCCGCCCATCCCCATCCCGGTACCGCAGCGGATTGTTCCTGACCATCCGAAACAGATTCAAACCATCAACAACACCCGCCGGATCCGGATTGATCCAGCGATTCAACCACGGCGCGTAATACCGGAATCCGAAGTAATACAGCCCTGTCGCATCACGTTCCTTGCCCGAATAACGAACGGTCTTGTACGACGTCTCGACCTCGCTGCGACTCGCCCACCAAGCGGTTGCGCCGTCAGGGTAATAACCTTCCTGACTGATCAATCGCCCTGCCGCGTCCAGCTCCAGACTGCTGCTGCCCAAATGGTCGCTCAAGCTGTAGCTCAATCGATCATTGGTCATCTCGGCGGGCGGCTCACTCTCCCAGTGCAATACCCTCACCCCGCTGCGCCCGGCAGAGATGCTGATGACATGCAGGACTTCGCCAGTCGCGGTATTAGTGCGCAGCTCCAGACCCGGCAAATAGCGCACTTCGGCCTGATGAGTTCTGTTACGAGCCTGGGTAAAGCGAGTTTTACGAACGCGCTGACCTGCACTGTCATAGGCATACCGTTCGGTGTCGTTGGCTGTCTCGGTTCGCTCGACCGGTGTGACTTGCCGCAACTGGTTACGCAGATCCCAAGCCAATGCCTGACCCGGTTGTAATTGCTGCAAATTGCCGTTGGCATCGAACGCTGCGTCTGGATCACCCTGATTTTTTACGACACCGCGATTGCTGAACGCCGCGATCTGCATCTCGCGGGTATGGGAGTGCGCGCCGACATGCTGCAGCCGAACCAGGTTGCCGCCGGCATCGTAGTTGTAGCGTTGGGTGTAATTGGCGAACTGATCGGGGCTGGATGCCGCAGCCCCTCGCCCCGTGGCTTCGATGAGCTGGGACAAGCTGTCATAGCGGTAGGTACTGACGGAATCGATCCGTTGGTTATTGAAATAGCGCACCGTTTGTGCACCGTCCTCAATGCTCAGGATATTGCCGACCGGGTCAGAGGTGTACGTCAGATCTTGAAGGCGAGTGCCGTCGGGCTTCAGTGCGAGCAATTGTTCCAGACGACCATCGATTGGCGAATAACGTGCCGTGGTGATGGCCGCATCGCCAGCGACTTCCCGCTCGATCTGGCCAGAGGTGTTGTAACTGATCGTTGACAGCAACACCGCCTCAGCCTGACCCGCCAGTTGCAAACTGCTTCGGTGCAATTGACCCGCCACGTCATAGGTAGAACGGCGGCAATGTCCCCGCGCATCGGTCAGGCTAAGAAAATCATTCAGTGCGTTGTAATGCTGAAGGGTGACTGCGCCGCCTCCTGGCTCCAGTAACGCATCGCATTGCGCCACAGACTTCGGCCAATCCGGAGCAGATGCCAGCGCCAAAAAGTGCTGTGATTGCCGCAAAACTGCACCTTGCAGGCTGGCCTCATGAATATGCAATGAACCCGCAGGATCGTCGTGACGCATCAACTGTCCGCACAAATTGCTCGCGGATGCTTCAGTGCCTGCATAACGCAAACGCTCGACACAACGCTCGCTTTCGCCGTGGACTTGTTCAAACACCGCGACCGGCCGCAAGAGCAAGTCGTACTCAAAGCGCGATTGATTTTTGCGGCCATCCCAACGGCAGATCGTCTGCCCGGAATCGTTTACCAGATTGACCCGCCAGCCAGCGTCGACGTTGTTGCTGGCCAAGTCCTGACCGGATAAAGAGCAAACCGTCGACTGGTTTGCCGGCGTCTCTGCATCAGACTCAGCCAACGCCCACAATCGCGGATCCCACTGTTTCACCGCACGGCCGCCAGCGTCATGCAGCTGACGATCCACTCGCACTTCTGCCGCATCGTCGATCTGCGTTCGGCAATAATTGACCGTTCTGACCAGAAGACGTCGAGCATCAACGACCGTCAAAATCGGTGTGTTTGAGTTGAGCGTTTGCTTCATAAGCGTTGCCATCGGATGCGCGTCCCTGCGGTGATAGCTCGCAGTGTAGTCAGCGACGTGACGCTGGCCGGTTCAAAAATCGTAACGCGCCGTCATCCCCAACGTCCTCGGCGTGCCCAACACTCCCGTATACGCGCCATTCGGCGAGTTCCACAGCGTGGTGTAGTAAGTCTTGTCGAAGGCATTTTTCAGCCACAACGACACGTCCCACTGACCTTTGCCCCAATCACCGCGCAGACCGGTGGACAGGTTGACCAGTCCATAGCCCGGCAACTGCGCTTCACTGGAATCATCAACGGTGCCGACCGCATGCGAGCGCCATGCGTAATTACCGTTGACGTAAGGTTGCAGGCCGTCGGCGAGATTCCATTGATAACTGGCGCTGGTGTTGAAGATCCATTTCGACGCGCCCACCACCGCGTGGCCACTGAGGTCGCAGGATGCCGGGGCGCCGGGGCGCAAAGCCACTTCGGCGGGACACGGTGCATCGTCGTAAGACAGGTAACGCACATCGTTGAACGAGCCGTTGGCGTTGATCGTCAGGCCCGGCATCGGCCGCCAGCTGCTTTCAAGTTCCAGGCCTCGACTGCGCACCGTGCCGGCGTTGGTCAAATAGCTGGTGAGCGAGACATCGTCGTAAGCGTTGGTCTGGTAGCCATGCACCACCGTCCAGAACAGGTTGGCATTGAGCAGCAAGCGCTGGTCGAACAGCGTGGTTTTGATGCCCAGTTCGGCGTCGTTGGCGCGTTCGCTGCCGATCAACAACGAGTCGGCACCTGCGACGGGGGCGCTGGCCACGCCGAGATTGACGCCGCCGGATTTCTCGCCGTGCGACAACGAGCCGTACGCCAGCACTTGATCGCTGACATGCCAGGCCAGACTGGCCAGCGCCGAGGGGCTGAAACTGTAGAGGCTCAAATCGCCGGAATCGTAAGCACCGACCCTCGCATCTCTGACGCGCAATGCAGCGGCGCTGGCCGCATCGCCACCGAGCGGCGCGTTGCGGGTCACCTGTGCGAGTTTGCGCTCATAGGTGCCGCGCACGCCCACGCTGAAATCCAGGGTTGGCGTCAGATGCCAGGTGCCTTGGGCAAACGTGGCGTAACTGTCGGTGTCGACATCGCCATGGCCGACGCTGGTGACGTTGTTCAGCGCGCCCTGCGGGGTACCGTTCCACGTGTCCGCCAACGGGCCGTAATCGGTGAACACGGTGTTGCTCATTTCCTGGCGGAAGTAATAGGCGCCAAGCACGTAGTCGAAATGTTCACCCACCGGTGAGGCCAGACGTATCTCTTGCGAATATTGCTTGTCGCGGGCCGATTGCCCGACGTTGTGCATCACGTCGACGTTCAGCTCATCATCATTGCGCGGGGTGAAATCCCACCAGCGATAGGCGCTGATCGACGTCAGTGTGTAATCCCCGGCCAGATTCCAGTTGGCCTCCAGCGAGGTGCCGCCCTGAAACACCGTGACGTTCTGATCGGCATCCAGATCGACCCGACGGCCGTCCACCAGCGTCGCCCCGACCGCCGCTGCACGCTGTTGGTAACGGTTGACGCCGTTGATCACCGGCCCGGTGCTGAACAGCGAACGCGTGCCGGCGCTGGAATCTTCCTCGTGATAATCGGCGAGCCAGCGCAGATTGAAATCATCGTTGGGCTGAAACTCCAGTTGCCCACGAACGCCTTGGCGCATGCCGCCACCGAGGTCATGGCCGTCGTACTCGTTTTTCACGTAGCCGTTTTCATGAGTCTTGTAAGCGGCGATGCGCCCGGTGAGCGTGTCATTCAACGGCCCGGAAAAACTCGCTTGAGTCTGCGAGTAACCGTCCTCGCCGACCGACGTCGCGAGGGTGCCTTGCGGTGTCGCTGAGGGGCGACGCGTGGTGATGTTGAGCACGCCCGCCGTGGTGTTCTTGCCGAACAAGGTGCCTTGCGGGCCGCGCAGCAGTTCGATCTGCTCGACATCGAGCAAGTCGAATACGGCCATGCCAGGCCGACCGAGATAGACATTGTCCAGATAGATCCCGGCGCTGCCTTCCAGACCATCGCTTGCCGGATTGTTGCCCAAGCCGCGAATCGACAGGCTCGACTGCCGAGCGTGCATAAACGCGACGTTGACGCTCGGCATCGCCTGCTGCAAATCCTGCAGGCGATACAGACGTTGTTCCTCAAGGGTTTGCGCGCCGAGCACGCTCATTGCCGTGGGCACTTGTTGCGCGTCTTCGCTACGGCGCCGGGATTCGACCGTTACCGTTTGCAAGACATCGCTGGTGCCGGGTAAATCATTGGCGATCGCCGGCAGCAGCGGCATTAACGAACACAAACCCAGAGCGCCTGCGGAAAAATTGCGCGAATAAAGAAGATTCATCGGTGGTTCCTGGAGCTGCATCACGCAGCTCTTTGAGAGGAATCGATACTTCGCTGCGCGTGGCCTGCGTGAGCGTGATCGTTGCGGTTGAGGTTTATGGGTTTTCAGTCACGCAGCCATGGCAGTTCTTCGCGCTGATAGCGGTGAGCACGGAAGATCGCGTTGTTTTCCCCCGGCAGATAGCGGCGCGAGGCAGCATCGGGGTACGTGGCGAAGTGTGGATTGACGAACTCCCAGACCACATCGCCGGCCGGTGTCACTTCGAACAGTCGGCCGAAATTGGCCTCGGTGACCAGCGTGTTGCCGTTATGCAACCGCTGCGCGCCGCCCATGAACGGGGTGAAAAACGCATAGCCCGGGGTGTCGGCGTATTGCCATTCGATGCGCTGAGTCGAAGGATTGATTTCGAGGATGCGCGAGTGCGGCATGCTCACGTGCGGGCGGAAGATGCCGTTGTCGAACACCAGCACGTTGCCGTTTTCCAGTTCGCTCGGGCAATGTTGCTGGGCGACCAAATCGTGGCCCAAACGCCACAACACCTCGCCGCTGCCGCGCTGCACAGCGATCACCGAAGACACACTGCGCAGGCTGAGAATCACCTTGCCGTCACGGCCCGGCGTCACCGCGTTGGTCATTGGCCAGTGATGCCGCTCGAAGGCTTCGTGCAGCGGATAGTCTTCCGGTTGCAGGTGCTCCCAGCTGCGCCATTCCCACACCGTGTTGCCCTGACGATCGACTTCCTTGACCACGTCGGCATAAATCACCCCGCCCGGCGCCTCGCTACCGGGAATGCCGCCGACCACGCGTTTCGCCAGTTCCGGCGGCAAGGGTTCGGCGGTGGTGTAGAGCAGATGGCCGTTATCCAGCCATTGCGCATCGTGGTGATGAAGCAGATCGGTGTGCTGCCAGACCACTTCGCCATCCGGGGTGACTTCGCTGAACGCGCCGCCGTGCCACACCGACCAGCCCGGAAACAGATCCGGCGAATCCGGGTGATTGCCGTTGTAGCCGAGGTTGCCGTTGCGCAAGATCACCGCGTCGCGACCGGGGCGTTGCGGGAGTTTCCAGCGGTGCACGACTTCGCCATCTAGATCGATGAGGAACACATTGCCGTCCGCCGTCTGCGGCGCGAACAGCGTGTAGCCGCCGGCGCTGCGGGTGTGATCGACGGCGATGAGGCCGGTTTTGCGACGTTTGAGTGTGGTGGGATGCAGTTGAGGCATGGCTTTTCTCCAGGCGAGTGAATCCCGGCCGCGAGCAACGCGGCACGGTCAGTTCAAAGGGTTATTGAGGGTTGGGCAGCAAGCGGTTAAAGCGGTCGTCGAAGATTTGCTCGACCTGCAGCGGTCGCGGAATCAAGCGCTCGGCGGCGAACATGTCGGCAAGGTGCTGCTGCGAATTGATGACGGTTTTCTCAATCGGTACATAACGAAGGTCTTGATGTGCAAGCATCTCTTGCACCAGCGCGACCGGCAGACGCGTGGTCTGCGCGAATACCTCGGCCCACGCTTGCGGATGCGCGGTGGCCCAGGCTTGAGCACGGGCAAATCTGCCCAGCAGGTCGCCGAGTTGCGCTGCCCGCTGCGGGTCGTTCAACGTTTGCAGGCCGGCGACGGTGAAGTTCAGACCGGTTTCCGGCCAGCCGCTGCCGTCGACCAACACGCGAGCCCCGCGCGAAGTGGCCTGCCCTACAAACGGATACCACACCGCCCAGCCATCGAGTTTGCCGCTGGCGAAAGCGTTTTGCGCATCCACCGGGCTGACGTAAGCAATGTTCACATCACGCGGCGTCAGCCCGGCACGCTGCAGGGCCGCGAGTAACAAGTAATGGCCGCTACTGCCTTTGGCCACGGCCACGCGCTGACCTTTGAGATCGGCGACTTGCGTGACGGTTGAGCCTTCCGGCACCAGCAACGCGTTGTTGTTGTGTGCGCCGCTCGCCACACCAACGATGCGCACATCGTAGCCGCCGGCCTGAGCGAATACCGGCGGCGCATTGCCGACCACGCCGACGTCGATTGCCCCGGCACTCAGTGCTTCAAGCATCGTCGTGCCGGCGAGAAACGGATGCCACGACAGCGAATACGTGATGCCCTCATCTTCGCCGGCGGCGTGCAGCAGCGCCTGAGTCAGACCGCTCTGGTCACCGACTTTCAGCCCCTCGTTCGCCGCCCAAAGCGGATGTGCGATCAACAACGCAGCGCAGCACAACAGCGCTTTCAGGGTGAGCGATGGCTTGGCAGCAGAAGGTTTTACCGGCATTGTCGTGCTCTCATTTTTGCGTTGAATTCAGTATGTCGAGGCCCGCCGTGCCGCTCCATGCCAAACACCCCTCCTTTCCTGCCATCCCGGACATCGCGCCGCAGCCCGTGCGTACCGTGGTGGTGTTGGCGTTCGATGATTTGCTGTTACTCAACGCGGCCGGGCCACTGGAGGTTTTTGCGGCGATCCCGCGCGTGCTCGGCGGAGCGTTCATCGACAGCCCGCCCTACCGACTGTTGATCGCCTCGGCGCAGGGTGGTCAGGTCATGTCGATTTCGGGGATCAGCGTGAGTACGTGCTCGCTTGAGCAAATCGATCAAATGGCGCCGCAGATCGATACGCTGATAGTCGCGGGCGGCCCGGGCATGGCGGCACTTGAAGCTGACGAGCGTGCTTGCGACTGGTTGCGGGTTCGCTCTGCAAACATCCGCCGGCTCTGCTCGATTGGCACCGGCACCTTTGCCCTCGCGGCTGCCGGATTGCTCGACGGGCGCCAAGTGGTGACGCACTGGAAATTCGCCGCTGAATTGCAGGCGCGTTATCCGGCGGTGCGCTGCCAGACCGACGCGCTGTACCTGCACGACGACAATCTGTGGACGTGTGGCGGCGCGACGGCGGGCATCGATTTGGCATTGGGGCTGGTTGAGCAGGATTTGGGCGCGCAAGCGGCGTTGTCACTGGCGCGTTATTTCACGGTATTCCTCTGGCGCGGCGCGGAACAACCGCAGCTAAGCGCCTCACTCAACGCACAATCGAGTGCTTTGCGCACCGATCCGGACGTGCGCGTGGCGCGGCTGCACGCGTGGATTGCCGGGCACCTCAACGAAGATTTACGCGTGGAACGACTGGCCGAGCAATTCGGCATGAGTCCTCGGCACTTCGCCCGCGCCTATGTCGCCGCGACCGGGCAGACACCGGCGCAAGCGGTCGAACAATTGCGTCTTGAGGCGGCCTGCCGATTGCTGAAAACCAGCCATGAACCGATCAAGCGAATCGCCGAAACCGTCGGTTTTGGTCGCGAGGAACGCATGCGCCGCACCTTCCAGAAGCATCTCGCTACGAGCCCGAATGGCTATCGCAACCAGACCGACGCACCTGAACCGTTAGATCGCCGGCAATCCTCCCGCGTCGGCATCGCGCTGGAGTGGTTAGCCCAATAGCATCGGCGCGACGGCCAGCTCGACGCGCGCCACCAAACCTTTGCGGCGCTGATTGCGCAACGTCAGATCACCGCCCTGCTCCCGTATGATCGCTCGCGCCGCCGACAGTCCGAGGCCGACGCCACCGGTGCTGCGGTTGCGCGAAGTCTCCAGACGGAAGAACGGATCGAAGACCTTTTCCAGCGCCTCTTCCGGAATGCCCGGCCCTTCGTCGCTGACCTCGATGCGAATCGCGTAATCATCACGGCTCAAAGTGATGCGCGGGTTGCGCGCGTACTTCACGGCGTTTTCCAGCAGATTGACGATTACCCGTTTGATACCCAGCGGCCGGCCGTTGTAAACCAGATGCGCCGGGCCGTTGAAGTCGACCTCGATATGCTGGTCGCGGTAATCGTCGACGATGGTTTGCAGCAACTCGGACAGATCGAACGCCGTTGTCGCCTCGCGATGGGTGTCCTCGCGGAAGAACTCCAGCGCCGCGTTGATCATCGATTGCATCTCTTCGACATCGCGGATCAGTTTGCGCTGATGGTCGAGGTCTTCCATGAATTCGCTGCGCAGACGCATGCGCGTCAGTGGCGCGCGCAAGTCGTGGGAAATCGAAGCGAGCATGTGCGTGCGCTCGGCAATGAAATGCTGAATCTGCGCCTGCATGGTGTTGAAGGCGACGATGGCCTGGCGAATCTCGTGAGGCCCTTCGACCTTGATCGGCGGTGCGCGCAAGTCGGTGCCGAAGCGTCTCGCGGCAGTGGCAAAGCGTTGCAGTGGATTAGCCAATTGGTGGGTAGCGACCCAGGCGACGAGGAACGTGGCGATCAATCCCAAGGCGATGATGATCGCGATCCGCGTGCCGATTTCCAGGCCCCAACTCCTTTCAGGCGGGGTGAATGACAACCAGCTGCCATCGACCAATTGCACCAGCGCGGCGTAATGCGCCTGAGGATTGTCCCGCGTCCAGTCACCGGGGTTGAACGCTTCGATGTTTCGATCTCCCCCCAACAACTGCTCCAGCACCGGCACCCGACTCGCTTCCACGCGGGCGCCGTCGTTGGGCAAACCAAAATCGGCGCGCTGCGCCTTCCACACGACTTGCAGCATGTCGCTGCTGGCGGCTTGCGCCAGTTGCGGGCGCAAGTCAGCGGGCGCGACCTCGATCAGCCGCGAGGTGACGGCGATCTGCTCGAGCAGGCCGGTGCGTTCGATGGGCGGACGAGCCCAGATGCCGGCGACTTGAATAAACAAAGCATTCAACGCCACCGATGCGAGCATCGCCGCGACGATGGTCAGGGCAATGCGTCGCCGCAGCGTGTCGCCGCGCAGTAGCCGCCCGATCACGTGCGGCTGACCTTGGCAGTGAACATATAGCCGCCATTGCGCACCGTACGGATCAGATCCGGACGTTTGCAGTCGGGCTCGATCTTGCGGCGCAAACGGCTGACCTGCACATCAATGCTGCGGTCGAAAGCGTCATGTCCTTGGCCGTGAGTCAGGTCGATCAACTGTTCGCGCGTGAGGATGCGTTGCGGATGATCGAGGAACACCACCAACAGATCGAACTCGCCGCCGGACAGCGGAATCATCACGTTTTCGGGTGAGCGCAATTCGCGGCAAGTGATGTCCAGATGCCAACCGGCAAAGGCAATCACCGGTCGCGACGGCTCAACCGGACTGGCCTGTTCACCGGCGCGGCGTTGCAATGCGCGGACACGAGCAAGCAATTCCTGCGGGGCGAACGGTTTGGTCAGGTAATCATCGGCGCCCAGTTCGAGGCCGACGATGCGATCGCTCAGTTCGGCCATCGCCGTGAGCATGATGATCGGAATGCCCATCTGTGCCCGCACTTTCTGGCACAGGCTCAGGCCGCCTTCGCCGGGCATCATCACGTCGAGAATGAGCGTGTCCGGGCGGCTTTGCGCGATCGCCGCCCACATCGCTTCGCCGTTCTCAGCAACATCGACGTCATAGCCGTGCTGGGTGAAGAACTTCTTCAACAGGGAGAGGATTTCCACGTCATCGTCGACGAACAGCAATTTGCTCACGGGTACAAAATCCATGGACCGAAAGCCGCCAATCTAAAGCCATTTGCCGCTGCGGGTCATTTATTTCAATCGAGCAACATTTCGTCCGGAGCGACATCAAGCGGACATCGTCCGGCAAAAACCCTCGGGCACCCTGTGCGCATTCCAATCCAAAGGGTTTGCATGATGGATTTCAACAGCGGCCATAACAGCAAAAGCCACACCGCCAATCGCCCATTGATTCTGAGCCAGCGTACCGGCGCGTTGGGCCACGATACGCCGATCGTTTTTCAGGAGTCATGCCTGGGGGTTTCCAACGATCAGACCCGGGTCGTCCTGCGTCGTTATTTCGAGCACTTCAGCCCGACCAATGCGCACTGGGTTGAGTACGTTCACAGCATTTCTACCGCGGACCTTATCGAGTGGGTCATGAGCCACGGTCATCTGCACATCGAGTGCTCGGACAACACCCCGTCTCACCAAAAGGAAGCACGTTGATGATGCGCATTCGCTCACTCTCGCTGGTCATGGCGACCACCCTGAGTCTGTCAGCCTGCAGCAATAACAAAGTTGAACCGAAAAGCGGATTTCTGCAGAGCTACAGCGTGCTGACCGAACGCCATTCGCCTTCGGGTCAACCGGTGCTGAGTTGGGTCAGCCCGGCGTTGGCCAGAGCGCGCTATACCCAGGTCTATCTGGCGCCGAGCCAGTTTTACCCCAACGCCGTCCCGACTGAACGGATACCCCTCAGCACGCTGGCTGGCGTCACCGATTACTACGACGCGGCGCTCAGGCTCGAATTGGGCAAGGTGCTGCACATCGTCAACAAACCCGGCCCGAACACGTTAATTGTCAGACCCGCCATCACCCGGGTGGCGACCAGCACCCAAGGTTTGCGCTTCTATGAATGGTTGCCGGTGACCCTCGTCGCCGCTGGCGTGAGCACGGCCACCGGGATCCGCGATCAGGACAGTGAAATCAGCACCGAAGTGTCGTTTGAGGATGGCTCGACCGGTGAAGTGGTTGCCGAAGTCGTGCGCAAAGGCACCGGGGTGCCGCTGGACAATGACAAGCAAATCCTCAAGGCCGATGACATCAAAGTGGTGCTCGATGGCTGGGCCAGCGATTTGAGCCAGTCCTATACCGCCCTCCATAAATAGCTTGCTCGCGAACGCATCCGGTCATTCAACATCGACGCTGAATGCTCGCGAAGATTCCGCCATGGCCTGCCCAATTTGCATCGAGTAGTAGACGTTTTTGACCTCTGTAGGAGCTGCCGAAGGCTGCGATCCTTTGATCTTTAATAGCAAGATCAAAAGATCGCAGCCTTCGGCAGCTCCTACAGGGATTGAAGGGGCTTCTGCTAAAAAACCGTCGCTCCGTTTGATCGGGACGGCGGTTTTTTGCGGGCACGCTTGCTCTTGCATGGGTTATGGCGCGTTGACCACCACGTAGGTCACGTCGCTGCCCTGATACTGCGGTTGATACCAGGTTGAGCCGCATTGCATGTAGGCGACGTTGTAACGGATGACCTGCGTACAACTGCTGGGCATTTGCGCAGGCGTCATTATGGAACCGACTACCGCTGCCGTCACCGCGACGGTGGCCGTCACGGCGGCGGCGGTTGCTATCGGGTGGTAATGGTCGTCGTAGCCGTAGCGACCATGACCATCCACGTCGATGTCGACGTCACGGTGGTTATTGACGTTCACATTGCGTGTGCTGTTGTTGACGTAATTGCGATTGCCGACGTTGTTACCGGCATTGACCCGGTTGCCCGAGTTGACCCGATTACCCGCGTGCGCCCGATTGCCAGCGTTCACGTTCGCCCGCTGCGGCGGGTTGATCCGTTGCGCGCGATGTACATTCGGCGCAGGGGCGCGGTTGACCGAGGCTCGCGCATGCCCTTGGGCGCGCATGGGTCTGGCGTCCGCTTCAGCGATCAGGCCGGCGGTCAGCAGCGCAGCGGTCGCCAGTGAGATGCACAAACTCCACGACATTGACTTGATCATGTCACTGCCCTCCCTGATCGCTGGCTTTCTTCATCGCGATCGCCACGTCGCCTTTGGCCGGTTTGAAGGTGAAGATCGAATCTGCAATCGTCGGCTTGAGATTCCAGTGATACACGGCACTGTATTCAGGCGAGCTTTTTTCGTCGGTGGTGGTAATCACCAGTTTGCACGGCAACGGCTTGTCGGAGCGGGTGATCCACAGTTGCCAGTCAATGCCCTCCTGCCGAAACGCCAGGTGATCGCACAGTTGCCCCTTAATCGTCGACGGGCCGACGTACAGCGCCGCTTTCAGCGCATCAATCTGCGACTGGTCGCTGCCGAACAAAAACAGATCTTCCATCGGCACTTGCACGCCGTAGTGATCCTCGATCATGTGCAGCGCCTCGGCGACCTTCGGCGGCGCATCGACGGTGGTGTAGTACTTGAGGTACGGCGAATACTGAGTGAGTTTTTTGCCGTTGTAGAAAAACTCGCGAGTGCGCACATCGCCTTCGGTTTTGGCGTACATGCGGTCATGGCCGACGACCTTCAGGGTATTGGACGACTCGGTTTTGATTTTCTGCCCGGACTCCAGAACGGTGTCCCGCGACACATCGGCATCGACCTGAAACTTCGGCAGGCTGCGCAGGTAATTGCCCATGTCGATGAGCTTGTCGACCACCTGCGGGTTGACCGGCGGGCTGTCGTCGGTTGCCGGCGGATCGTCGGCATGCACCACGGGACTGAGGATCAGGCTGAAGAACAGGCACAAAACAGGTGTTCCGGCTTTCATGGATCCCACTCCTGGCCCAGTCGGGCCGTCGCTCCCGGTAAATTGCGACGCTGCGATTGAGGGTTTTCGCCAAGGTTCGCGCGCCGGAAAGTTCAGCCTAGACCGCTGTCTTGCAGTGCGCCAATGGTCCGCCCTGCTCAAGCGCCTTAGCCGGGCGTCTGAATGCCGGCCAGTTTGAAGAATTCAAGTTGAGTCAGTTGAACCTGTTGCGAGAGCTCCAGGAGTTTTGCGTGCGCAGTGTTAATTTTTGTCAGCAACATCAACCCGTTGAAATTACCCTTCTTCTGGATGTAGCGCTTGACCCACAGATAGTAGACCGCCTCAGTCTCGTAGTAGCGCGCCAACGCCTGAGAAAAGCCGTTGGCGTGGGCACTGTGGGGCAGGTTATAGACCTCTGCCGTGGCCTCCCGCGCTGCTTCACTCAAGCGTTGCATCGTCCGGTACTTCAACGAGTAGTAATCGAAGGTAAATTCCCCGCTTTCGACCCTTTGTTGAACCTCATTAACCTTGTCCCGGTGCGCAAGGTATTGCGGCATGACGCGCTCGTTGTAATCGAAATCCCGATCGCCGTGGCAACCCGCCACTATCACCAAAACCAAAGCAACCAGTAGTCGAGTCGTCTTCAAAACCATTTCCTGCAGCATTCCATCTTCACGTTCACTCCTGTAAGGCCCTGCTGTTGATACCCGGAATTCTCCGAAATGGCTTTGTTGCCCGCGCCCGACCCTACACACCCGCCAACGACTTGGCCAACCCAATCCGCTTCTGCATGGGCTACAGCCTCAACAAACTGGAAAATCACAAGAAAGCCCCTACGCTGAATCTGTTCGTAAAGGACTTGATACGGACGAAATTTCTGACCACGCAGTTAGAGGTATGGAAACGATGCAAGAGTCTCCTCGTTCGCAGTTTGGCTCCCATTTGCGCCCACAACGTCAGGCCCTTGCGCTGGAGCCACGGATTCTCTTTGACGGCGCCGCCGCGTCTGCCGCTGTCGACCAGCATCACAGCGACCCTGCTGCGCCGCCGGCAGCGGTCGATGCACAAGTCCCGCCCACCGAAGCCCGCGCCACGCCAGAACAGGCGCCTTCTGCCGCGCGCAGCCTGTTGGTGATCGACAGTCGAATCGAAAACCGCGACCAACTGCTGGCGCAATTGCCCGGCAATGTCACGGCGATTGTGGTCAACGTCGGCGAGGACGGTCTCGCCGCCATTTCTGCCGCTTTGGCGCAACTGGGCAAGGTCGACTCAATACAAGTGATGTCCCACGGCGCATCCGGCCAGTTCACCCTCGGCAATCGCACCATTACCTCGGACAACGTCGACTCCCTCAGCAAAACCCTCGAACAATGGCGCGGCAACCTCACGCAGGGTGCGGACATTCAACTGTACGGCTGCGACGTCGGCGCTGGGGCTGCCGGGCAAACGCTGGTCACCGAACTGGCGCGCTGGACAGGTGCCGATGTCGGCGCCTCCAGCAATGACACCGGCAGTGCCAAGGCTGGCGGCGACTGGACGCTGGAAACCAAAGTCGGCGACATCGACAAGAGCATCGCCATCAGCGGCCTGGCCATGAGCCACTTCGATGGCTTGCTGGCCGACGCTGCGCCCACTGCGACCGTCACCACCGCCGGCACCGATGTGCTGATCGGCGAGCGGTTCACCTTTACCGTGAATTTCAGCAACACCTCGGGCCAAACCGGTTTCGCGCCCTTCATCAACCTGGCCATGCCGGCCACCGGAAAGGATGGCGATGACGGCGTCAACTTCATCTCCGCCACGTTCCTTGGTCAGAACCTGACCGCCCAAGTATTGACGTTTGACGCCAATGGCAACGCGACCCACCCGCTGGCAAAAGACGCCAGCGGCAACTTTCTGATCATCAATGCCGCCAGCTACGGCATGCGCGCCGGCGACAAACTGGTGGTGATCGAACTGCCGTTTGCCAGTGTTACCAACCAGCAACCGCTGATCAGCGTGCAGGTCACCGCCAGCCTGAGCAATCTGGCCGACACGTCCTTTTCCAACGGCACACCTGACCTGACCTTACGCGCCAGCGGTGGCTTCGAGTTCGGCAACGATGCGCTGGACAATCCGACCAACGACCCAAGCCTGATTCAAGCCGGTACCGCAGCGTTTGTCGTGCATCCGACCGTCATCACCGTCAGCGAAATCATCAACACTCCCGAAGGCGAAACGGTCAGCGGCCCCAACTACGCGCGCACGCTGACGCTGTCGGCCACACCCGCGCCGGGGCAGACCCTGACCAATGTGGTCATCACCCAACCGCTGCCTGACAACATTCAGGTTAATTCGATTACCCCGGGGGCCGGTGGCCGTCTCGCGTCGATCACCCTGCACGACGGCACCGTGGTCAGCAATCCTGCGCAAATTGACGTGTTGCTGGCCGCGAACGACGTGTACATCAATTCGTTCACGGTCGAGTACGCCACCCTCACCGGCAAGACCGACACCGTGGTTGCGTTTTACGTACCAGAAGTCGATGCCAACGGTCAGCCAGTGATCAACCCGGTCACCGGTGATGCTGTCACGATCACCATGGGCCCTCCGACCGCGTCCGGGCAATGGACGCCGCTTGATCCGCGCGACGTGACCGCACCGAACACCACCATTGATTTCAGCGGCACCGGCCTGGGCACACAGTTTGTGGCCAAGTCGATCACGCTGCTGAAAACCGTGTCGATGCAAACCGATATCGGCCACGTCGGCATCAGCCCGGGCGACACGCTGCAATACAGCCTCAATGTGGCGATTTCCGACTACTTCGCCTTCGGCAAGGACTTCTTCAACGAAGGGCAATTGGTGGTGCGCGATCAACTCAGCGACGGCCAGACCCTGAGCGGCACGCCGACCGTCACCGTGACCATCAATGGCGTTGCGCAAACCATTAACCTGGTGACCACGTCAGTGGCCAACGCTGACGGCAGCACCTCGATCGTGTTCGACATCGGCCAGTCGCTGCGTAATTCATCGAATAATATCCGCGGCTGGCTCAACGGCGATCTGGCCTTCGACGACACGCTGCAAGGCGCCGTGCTCGCGGTGTTGAGCTATTCGGCCGTGGTCGGTCAGACCTACAAGCCACCGTCGGGCAACCCGCAACCGGACATCAATGAAGGCGATGAGCTGGGCAACACGGCCACTGTCGATGGCACGTTGCTGGTGGATCAGTTCAACCTGACCGGTCAAAGCGAAACCGACGGTTCCTCGACGACTAGCGTGATTCCGACCAGTACCGTCGACATCAGTCTGGTCGAGGTCAATAACGGCACACCACCCGGCAACGGCGAACTGCGTCCGGGCGATGAAGTCACGTTCGAGCTGAGCTATGACCTGGTCACCGGTGACTACGAGCAATTCAAACTTACCGCGTATCTGCCATTGCCGCTGTTCAACGTAAACGGCGTGACCTGGGGCAGCGGCAGCGATGTCGGTCAGTGGCAACTGGGCCCGGGCAATACCAATGCCGGCGGCGTCGTCAGCGTGACCAGCGCCGACGGCAACTCGGTGGTGTTCGACTTCGGCAGTTTTGCCACCAACACCACCACCGGCAGTCGCATTGTCATTCGCTTTACCGTGCGCGTCGGCGATCAACCCTTTGCCGACCAGCGCTCGCTGGATGTGCTGGCGCAATCGACCCAGCAAACCACCCTCACCGACCGCACGTTGATTTCCTCGGACGTGGTGGCGATCGTCTCCGTCGCAGAGCCAGTGTTGAACATCAAACACGGCGTAGTTTCAGGCACCAACGGCACCGTCACCGGCACCACCGGCAGCTGGAATCCACCGGGCAGCACCGGAGTACCGTTCAATGGCAGCGTCACCAACCTGGCCGCCGTCGATGGCAACATCAGCAACATTGACGGCGCTGATCGCCTGCGCCTGGTCACCGCGATTGAAAACACCGGTGGCGGCGGCGCGTTCGATGTCGGCACCAGCATCACCCTGCCCACGGGGCTGAGTTTTGTTGGCGGCAGTCTGGCCGCGGCCAATCTGCAGATCTATCGCGGTGACGGCACCCTGTTGGTACTCGGCACTGATTACAGCGTCAGTGGCAACCAGATTACCTTCCTCGATGCCGGCGGACAGGCGACTTTGCTCGCCGGACGCGCCGGCACCGCCGCTGACACCAGCGGCGCCAACGTCGTGGTGATCAGTTATGACGTGGTGGTCAGCAGCACCATCGAAGCCAATCGCACCCTGCAATCGAGTGCGACCCTGAACAACTACGCGAGCGTCAACAATGGCACCGATTTCACCCCGACCGATCTGACCGATCTGGCCAACCAGCAAGTCGCCGCGCCAGTGATCAAAAAAGGCTTCGCCGACGGTTCCCTCGACAACGGCGATTCCAGCGCCACACACACCACCGGCAGCGATCTGGTGGTCGGCGAAAGCATGCGTTACGACATCGTCATCAGCCTGCCCGAAGGCACTACGCAGAACCTGCGCATTCAGGATCTGATTCCACCGGGCATGCGTCTGGACACCAGTTTCAACGGCGGCCTCGGTTATCAGATCATCACCACCCGCGCCGGCAGCGGCGCACTTGGAGCCGATTTTGCCGGTAGCGTGTTGATCAGCGGATTCGCCGGTGTCGGCGGCGCATTGGGCGCTGACGGTGTCGATGCGCGCTGGACATTCAGCGTGTCCAGCGTTTCGGCCGACAACGTGACTGGCAACAACACCTTTGTGATTCGCCTGCAACTGGTGGCCAATAACGTCATCGCCAACCAGGCCAGCGTCTCCCTGCAAAACAATGCGCAACTGACCTACAGCGACCCTGATGGCAGCACGCCGAATGGCACGGTCGCGCAGGATCGTAACGTCGCGCTCACTGGTGGCCAGCCCACTGTGACCGTGCGCGAACCAACGCTGCAGATCAACCAGGTGATCACCTCGACCTCTGGCCTCGGTGGTTACGATCAGGGCGATACGGTGACGTTCACCATTACCATCAGCAATGGGAATGGCAGCAACGATTTCACCGCGTTCGATATCAGTTTCCTCGACAACCTCCCGACCCAATTGAGCAACGTGACGCTGGTGGGCGTGTTGTATCAGAACGGCGCCACCAACAACGGCGGCGTCGATTTCCAGATCATCAATGGCCAGTTGGTGACCGCCAACGGCGCCAATATCGACATCGCCAAGGGTGGCAGCATCGTCTTGCGCCTGTCGGGCGTCGTCAACGCCAGCGCTGCCGCGCAATCGAATATCGCCAACGTCGCCAGCGTGCAGTGGACCAGCCTTGATGGCGCCAATGCCGGTGAGCGTACCGGTGTCGACGGCACACTCAATGGCGGCACACTCAACGATTACCGCAACCTCTCGACGTTGATTATCCCTGTGGCCCAGGCCATCGAGATTTCCCGGGTCGGCGGTCTGCCAGACACCGCCGCGCCCTCGCCGACCACGGCAATTGTCGAGCAAGTGACGGTCGGCGAAGTCATCCGCTACCGTGTCGTGGTGGTCGTGCCCGAGGGTGACAACCCCAATTACCAGATACAGATCACCCTGGCCAACGGCTTGCAATTCATCTCCCCGGACGCCTTGGTCAATGCGCTGCGCATCGCCTTCATTTCCAACGGTGGGCTCAGCAGTGATGCCAACCTGATCGTCGGGGGCACGCTGAATATCGATGGCAACGAAAACAGCCCGGAAGCCCTGCCGATTACCGCCAACCTTTCAGGTGCCGCCCCGCAAGGCGTGTTCGACCCGAGCCGCGTGACCGTGATCACCAATCCCGACGGCAGCCAGGTGGTGACGTTCAACCTGGGCAACGTGGTCAACGCCGGCGACGACGATGACCTGGAAGGTATTTCCATTGAGTTCAACGTACGCGTGACTAACATTGCCGCCAACGTCGCCGGCGTGCAATTGGGGGCGACCGCCCGGGAAATCGTCAACGGCGGCGGACGGGCCGTCAGCGACACGGTGGTGGAGCGCATCGTCGAACCGAGCTTCAGCGGCCTCGACAAACAGATCGTTGCGTTCGATCCCAATCCGACCGGCACCACCGGCAACGCCACGGTGCAACTGAGTTTCACCCAGAACGGCGGCCTGCCGGCCTTCGACGCGCAAGTCAGCGACAGCTTTGCTGGCGGCAGCAACTACACGCTGGTCAGTATCAGCATTAACGGCGTGACCTACGGCCCGGGCAATTTGCCGGCGGGTGTGAGCTTCAGTACCAGCGGCGGTTTGAGCGTCAATTTCGACCAGCTCGACGTCGGCGCACAGATTCAAGTGCGCTATCAGGTTACCCTGCCCAACTCGACCATTGTCGCCAGCAGCAACGCAACGCTGACCTGGAGCAGCCTGCCGGAAGACTTCACCAGTTGGGGCGGCAACAGCGTCGGCGTCGACGGCACCACTACCGGCGAACGCACCGGCAGCACGGTTGGCCCGAATCAATACATCCTGCGCGACAACGCCGGACTCGGCGTGATCAGCGGCACCTTGTGGAACGACACCGCCAGCCCGACCACCAGCGCCACACCGGACGGCGCAGGCCTCGCCGGACAAACCGTGACCCTGACGTGGGCCGGTGCCGACGGCAATCTGGCGACCACTGCCGATAACCTGATTTTCTCCACCCTCACCGATGCCAACGGTCAGTACCGTTTCGGCGTGCTGCCGCTGGGCGTGTTCCGCATTGATGTGCCGGCCGGCCTGGTCAGCTATCCGCAACCGATCGGTGATTTGCGCGTGCGTGTCGACAGCGACGCCGGCACTCTTGGTCAGATCACCATCAGCCTCGGCGATGCTGCCGCGCAAAGCGCCAACGCCGGTTATGTCGAACAGAATGACGCGCCGGTCAACACCCTGCCCGGCACGCAAAACGGTCAGGAAGATATCGTGCTGGCGATCGGCGGCATCAGCGTTGCCGACGTCGACGCCAACCGCGATCCGAACGTCAACGACCGTGCGATCAGCGTGACCCTGCAAGTCACCCAAGGCACCTTGTTCCTCGGTGCAACCGTGCCGGGCGTGACCGTCACTGGCGCCAACACCGCCACCCTGACCCTGACCGGCAACCTCGCCGACATCAACACCGCGCTGGCCGGTTTGCGTTATCTGGGCAACGCCAACTTCAACGGCACCGACACCCTGACAGTGATCAGTAACGACCGTGGCAATTACGGCGATGCGGATGGCGACGGTATTCCCGGTACGGCAGCGGATGCGCTGACCGACACCGACACTCTGCAAATCGTCCTCGCTGCGGTCAACGACAACCCGGTCGGTGTCAACGACAGCGCCACAGCCGTCGAGGCCGGCGGCACCAATAACGCCTCGGCCGGCGTCGACCCGCGCGGCAATGTGCTGGACAACGACACCGATGTCGACATCGCCACCAACGCCGATTCGCTGCAGGTAGTGTCGGTTGGCCCCGGCGCCGGGATCCCGATACCGAGCAACGGCGTGGTGGTCGTCAACGGTCTGTACGGCCAATTACTCATCGGCAGCAACGGTTCCTACGAGTATGTCGTCGATAACAACAATGCCACCGTGCAGGCGTTGCGGCTGTCCGGCCAGACCCTGCAAGACACCTTCAATTACGTGCTTGCCGACCTTGCCGGGGCGACGTCAACCGCCGTGTTGACCGTAACCATTCAGGGCGCCAACGACACGCCACTGGGCATCAATGACGACGGCGTGGCGGTTGAGGCTGGCGGCATCAACAACGGCACCCCCGGCAGCCCTGCCGCCGGCAACGTGTTGACCAACGATCAGGACGTCGACAGCGTGGCCAATGGCGAAACCCGCACCGTGACGGGTATCCGTGCGGCGGCCGAAGCTGGTACGGGTAATTTCACGGCGGTCACCGGGCCGACCAATATCATCGGCGCGTACGGCACGTTGACCATCAACCCCGATGGCACTTACACCTACGTGATCAACAACGCCAACACCACGGTGCAGCGCCTGAGTGCCGGCGAACAACTGATCGAATTCTTCAGCTACCGCCTCACCGACACTGGCGGTCTGGACGATGTCGCGCAACTGCGCATCACGATTCAGGGTGCTAATGACAATCCGGTGGCCAGCGATGATGCTGCCGAAGCGCAAGCGGCGTCCAGTAATGGCGACGCCTCGGAAAGCAATCCTACCGGCAACGTCGTTCAGTTCCCGAGCCGGCCCGGCACCGCCGATCAGCCAGGCGGCAACGGCATTGATCAGGATGTCGACGAGAACGATCGGCCAAGCAGTCAATTGCTGGTCAATGGTGTCATCAACAAAAGTGAAGCCAGCTACAACCCGGCTGTCGACGTACTGAGCGGCGTAGCCACTGGCACCACGTCGGCCGACGGCACCTTGGTCGTCGGGCTTTACGGCACTTTACGTATCGGAGCAGACGGCTCGTATTTCTACGATGTCGACAGCACCAACACTACAGTGCAGGCATTGAACGCTGGCCAGACTTTGACGGAATTTTTTACCTACCGCATCACCGACACCACCGGCTTGACGGATACCGCGCAACTGGTGATCACCGTGCACGGTGTCAACGATCCTCCCGTGGCACAAACGGTGATCTCCATTGCCACTGAACAGGGCGGAATTAACAACAACATACCCGGCGTCAATCCCACCGGCGATGCGTCGGTCAACAACTTCGATCCCGATGGTGATCCGCTGACCGTCACGCTGATCAAGGCAGGTGCTGAAGGAGATCCCGGGACGCAAACGGTCGTCAATGCCAGCGGCACCATCATTGCCGGACAGTACGGCACGCTGACGATTTTCCCGGACGGTAGCTACGTTTACGAACTGGACAACAGCAACCCTGACGTTCAGGCATTGCGCCGGGGCGTCGATCTACTGCTGGAGCGCTTCACCTACACCATCAGCGATGGCGTTGGCGCGACCCCGGAAACCGACTCGGCGGAAATCATCGTGTTGATCCGTGGGCAAAACGACAACCCGGTAGCGAACGATGAAAGCGGTCTGGCTATCGAGGCCGGTGGCGTCAACAACTCGCTTCCAGGCCAGGATCCGACCGGCAACGTGCTGGACAACGACACCGATGTCGACGGCGGCGAAGTGCCCGGCGACCTGCCCGACCATGACTATGGCGAAACCAAAGCCGTGCTCTCGGTACGCACCGGCGGTGAACTCGACACCGGCACTGCCGGCACGCTGGGCACAGAATTGCGCGGCACCTACGGCTGGCTGACCCTGAATGCCGACGGCAGCTACAGCTATCGCCTCGACAACAACATGGCTGAAGTCCAGGCCTTGCGCGCTGGCAACAGCCTCCTAGACTCGTTCAGCTACGAGGTCGTCGACAGGACAGGCGCCACTGATCGCGCCACGTTGAATATCAATATTCAGGGGCGCAACGACGCGCCGGTGGCGCAGAACGATAGCGCCACGGCCGTCGAAGCCGGAGGCTTGAACAACGCCACGCCGGGCGTCAACCCGACCGGCAACGTATTGACCAACGACACCGATGTGGATGGCAACGGTGAAATCATCAGCGTGATCGGCTTCAATCAGGGCAGCTCGGTGGGCCTGGTCGGCAGTGCATTGAATGGCACCTACGGCAGGCTGACCCTGAATGCCGACGGCAGTTACAGCTATCTGGTCGACAACTTCAATCCGCAGGTTCAGGCACTGCGCAGTAACGCCGACACCCTCAGCGAAACGTTCACCTACCAGATCCGCGACCTCGCCGGCGCTACCAGCACCGCGTCGCTGACCATCACCATTCGCGGTGCCAACGACAACCCGCTGGCGACGGATGACAGCTCGGTTTCGGTCGAGGCCGGTGGCACGTTCAATGGCACGCCGGGGGTGAATCCAACCGGCAATGTGCTGACCAATGACAACGATGTCGATGCCAACGACGCGATGCTGGTCACTGGCATTCGCAGTGGTACCGAAGCGGCGGGCGGGACGTTCACCACCATTGGCGTCACGCAATCGTTCGCCGGTCTGTACGGCACCCTGACCATCAACGCCAACGGCACTTACAGTTACGTGCTCGACAACAATCTGGCGGCGGTTCAAGCATTGAAGGCTGGCGATTCGCTGGTGGAAACCTTCACTTACCGCATGCGCGACATCGCCGGTGCCACTGATACCGCGCAACTGAGCATTCGCATCGACGGCGCATGGGATGCACCGGTCGCGGCAGACGATCTGGCTGTCGCCGTGGCCGATAACGGCAATGACAACGGGGTCAATCCGAGCGGCAACGTGCTGCCCAACGACACCGATGTCGATCAGGGTGACAGCAAAACCGTCACCGGTATCCGCTTCGGTGCTGAAGGGGCCAACGGCACCCTGACCGACGTCAATGCCGAGACCGACAACAGCAACGGCACGCTGATCAACGGCCTCTACGGTCAGTTGATCATCGGCGCTGACGGCAGCTACACCTACAACCTCGACTCCAGTAACCCGACCGTTCTGGCGCTGGGGCCACTGCAATTTCTCAACGAGCGTTTCACCTACCAGGTCACCGACAGCGGCGGGCAGAATGATCTGGCGGAAATCCACATCATCATTCGCGGGCGCAACTCGGCACCGGTGGCCAATGGCGACACAGCGACGGCGGTTGAGGCCGGCGGCGTCAATAACGGCCAACCCGGGGTCAACCCGAGCGGCAACGTCCTCAACAACGACACCGATGCTGAAAGCGATCCGCTGACGGTGATCGGCATCCATACCGGTACCACCAGCGATATCGGCACGGTCGGCACCGTGGGCACAACCTTGCAAGGACAGTACGGCACACTGTTGCTCAACGCCGATGGCGGCTACACCTATACCGTCAATAACAGCCTCGCCGCCGTGCAAGCCTTGCGTCAAAGTGGCCAGACGCTGTCGGAGGTGTTCACTTACACCATCGTCGACAAGTGGGGTGAAACCAGCACCGCCGAATTGCGCGTGACGGTGGATGGCCGCAACGACACGCCGACCGCCGTCAATGATGGATCCGTGGCTGTCGAAGCCGGCGGCGTCAACAACGGTACTCCGGGCAGCAACGCCACCGGCAACGTGCTCGACAACGACAGCGATGTCGACAGCGTCGCCAATGGCGAAAGCAAACACGTCTTGAGCGTCAGCAATCAGGGCGGTCAGTCGGCAGGCGCCGGGCAAGTATTGATGGGCCTCTATGGGCAACTGACGATCAATGCCGACGGCAGCTACACCTACGTCATCGACAATAACAACCCGCTGGTTCAAGCCTTGCGCACGGCCGGTGAAACCCTCAGCGAAACCTTCACCTACCGCATGGTCGACACCGCCGGTGCAACTGCCGACGCGCGTTTGACCGTGGTCATTCAGGGCGCCAACGATGCGCCGATTGCACGCAACGACAGCGGCTTCGCCAGCGATCAGATCGCCGGGCCACAAACCACCGGCAACGTGCTGCCCAACGATGGTGACATCGATGCGAATGACAGCCTGGTCGTGGTTGGCGTACGCACCGGCGCCGAAGCGGGTTCAGGCGCGGACGGTGTGATCGGTCAACCGATCAAAGGCCTCTACGGCACGCTCGTACTCAACGCCAACGGCAGCTACACCTACACCATCGATCAGAGCAACCCGGACGTGCTCGCCGCAGCCGGACTGGGCAGGGTGCTGCGTGACGTGTTCACCTACACCATCAATGACCGCGCCGGTGCCAGCGATCAGGCCGAACTGGTGATCACCCTGGACATCGCCACGCCGTTCATTCCGGCACCGGATGGCGGCAACCGTTTCAGTCGCGACAGTGATCTGGATTCCAGCGATTTCCTGATTCCTGATCCGCAACCAGCAATCTTCATCACCCCGGTGGTCGAGCGTTACGCCGAGGTCAACGAGCTGACCAGCTACGGTGTCGATGGCAGTAATTTGCGTCTGGCCTCGGTGGGGGAATTCGAGGTTGATTCGTTGGGTAACGGCTTGGGTCTGGTGCCGGGGCAATTCGTGGCGCAAGCGGTGCGCGAAAGTCGCCGCGCCAGCGAGTTCGACCAGCTCTGGGTGCAAGGCCGGCAGGGTCGCACCAATTTGAGCGCCGACGGTTTGCTCAGTGATCCATCGTTGTTTGCGCTGGATCCGGCAAACATGACGAAACATCCGATCCACGCGGAAAAACCCGCAGAAACGCGTCACGGCAAAGGCTTCTCGGCGCAGCTGCGACACGCGGCCCAGCGCTTGCATACCAGCAATCCCAGCGGTAACAGCAGCAGATCCGAATAAATTCCAAGAATGCAAAGGAATGAACATGCGTAAAAACGCGACCCGGCTTCTCAGTACCGCCATCGCCTCCGCACTGCTGCTCAGTGCCTGTTCGTCGACGGAACCAAAACCTTCCACCGACGAGGAAAACCGCCAACGCATCATTGCCGATCAGTCGCGCATGTACTCCGGGCAGGAACCGGTCACAGCGCCGATCACCTTTTACGACGCAGCAGCCCGAGCGCTGAAATACAACCTCGACTATCGACTGAAACTGATGGAGAGCGCGCTGGCCTCAGACCTGCGCGACGTGTCCAGCCATGAAATGCTGCCGAAGCTGGTGGCCTCCGCCGGTTATGCCGGACGAAACAATGACTCCGGCGGCACCTCGATCGGCATCGAGGATCGTCAGGTCAGCTTGCGGCCATCGACGTCAGAGGAACGCTACCGCGAAGTCTACGGCCTCGGTTTGAGCTGGAGCCTGCTGGACTTCGGCGTCGCCTATTACCGCACGCAACAGAAATCCGACCAGATTCTGATGGCCGAAGAGCGTCGACGCAAAGTCGCGCAAAACGTCCTGCAGGATGTGCGCAACGCGTACTGGCGAGCACTCGGCGCGCAACGTTTGATGCCGGAAGTCGACAAGCTGTTGATGCGCACCCACACCGCGCTGACCTCCGCGCGTGAAGCGGAAACTCGGGGCCTGTTGCCGCGTCAGGAGATCCTCGCCTATCAACGCGCCCTCCTCGACTCGATCTACCTGCTGACCGTGCGCCGTCAGGATCTGGAGTTCGCCCAAGCCGAATTGTCGGCGCTGATGTCGCTGCCACCGGGCTCGAAAATGGTGCTGGCTGACGTGCCCGATCCACCGCTGCCGGAAGTGCGTCAGAGCATGGCGCAGCTTGAACAGCTGTCGCTGGAGAACCGCCCGGAAATCATGGAAGAGTGGTATCGCAAACGCGTCAACCAGAAGGATCTGGAGATTGCCAAGGCGCAGTTGTGGCCGAACGTCAGCGTTGATTTCGGCTACAAATACGACTCGAACAAATACCTCTACAACAACGACTGGATGAGCACCGGCCTGCAAGTGTCGACCAACCTGCTGCGCCTGCTGCAACTGCCGTCGCTCAATGCTGCGGAGAAATCCCAGAGCGAAACCGATGACACCCGCCGCGTGGCGCTGTCGATGGCGATTCTCACGCAAGTGCGCGTTGGCACTCTGCGCTATCAACTGGCGCGTCAGGAAGTGGAGTTTGCTGAAGACAGCCTGCGCGTCGACCGCAGCCTGCTCGACTATGCGCAAGCCGCAAAGACCGGCGCACTTGGCTCGGAACTGGAAGTGATCCGCTCCGAAGGGCGTTATCTGCTCTCGCGTTATCAGCGTGAAGCGGCGTTCTCCAGTGCTCAAGCGGCGTGGGGGCGGATGTACAACTCGGTCGGCCTCGATGTGCTGCCGAAGGAAATCGACCAACACGACATCAAGACCCTGTCGCGGGAAATCCAGCGCACCCTGAACCAACAAGAACAGCAACGCCTGCTCGTCACTTCGCAAGGAACGCCGAATGCGCAAAATCGCCCTTGAACCCCGTTTCGGGGTTCTGTTGTTGGCCAGTCTGATCCTCAATGCCCACGCCGAAGACGCACCTTCGGCCCCGTCCCTGGAAAGCGCGAGCGCCATTCGTGTGTTGCTCGCTTCGGAGCTGGAAACCACGCTGTCGAGCCAAATGAGCGGCACCCTCGGCGAATTGAAAGCCGGGTTCGGCGAACAGGTCGGCAAGTCCGAACTGCTCGCCCGCTTCAACTGCAACGAGGCCGAAGCGCGGGCCAAAGTCGCGGCGGCAGAACTGGCCATGGCCAAACAGAATCTGGAGGCAAAAAAACAACTGCGCCAACTCAATGCCGTTGGCGATATCGAAGTGTCGATGGCCAACACCGAAGTGCAAAAAGCCGACGGCGCGCGGGCCATGGGTGCCGCGCAAAGCAGTTATTGCCAAGTGCTCGCGCCGTTTGCCGGACGCGTCGCCAAGGTGTACGTCAAGCCGTATCAGACCGTCACCGCCGGTACGCCATTGTTTGATCTGGTCAGCGATGGCGCGCTGAAAGTGCGTTTGAACGTGCCGTCCAATCTGCTGAAAAATCTGAAACCCGGCCTGCCGCTGCAAGTCAGCATTCATGAGACCGGCAAGACCTATCCCGCGCATGTCAGCGGGATCAACTCGCGCGTCGATGCGGTGGCACAAACCGTCGAACTCGAAGCGCGCCTCGACAACAAATATCCCGACCTGATGGCGGGCATGAGCGGCACGGCGCAATTTGATCAAGCTGCGCAACCATGACGATGAACGAGCAACTGCCGCACCCTCACCTGCTGCTCGAACTCGACGCGCTGCGCGACAAGGCCATGGCGGCCGACTCGCTGAACGCGTTGGCATTCAGCATGGCCAACGACTTGTATCCGTTGCTGCAATTTCATCAGGCGCTGGTGTTTGCCCAGCGTGAATCATCACTGGAATTGTTGAACGTCTCGGGATTGTCCCGGCCCAGTGAAGACTCGCCGTATCTGGTGTGGCTGCGCCGCGCCAGTCGCTGGATCGCCACGCAAGTCCCTGCTGGCGAACCGGTGTGGCTGACACAGGAAACGGTCGACGCACCGGCCGACATCGCCGAAGGCTGGGGCGAATGGTGGCCGTCGGGCGTCTGGTGCGTTCCGATTCAGGATCGCGATGAGCAGCGCCTCGGCTTGCTGCTGTTGCTCCTGGAGCAAGAACCGCCAGCGGTGTTGTGGCAGCACCTCAAAGGTCTGGTCGGTACCTGGGCGTATTGCTGGGCGGCGCTGACCAAGCGCAAGCGTTTCAATCGCTTGCGGCCCAGTCGCAAGCAATTGCTGCTGACCGCGATTGTGCTCGGTGCCCTGCTGCTGTTGCCGGTACGGCAAACCGCGCTGGCGCCGACCGAAATCGTTTCCCGTCAGGCACAAATCATCAGTTCGCCCATTGATGGCGTGATCGAGAAGATCGAGGTTCGCCCCAATCAACCAGTCGATGCTGGCACGCTGCTGTTTTCCCTCGACGAAACCACATTGCGCAGTCGCGCCGAAGTGCTCGGCAAGGAAGTCGCGGTGGCCGATGCCGAGTTGCAGGCGGCCAGTCAACGCGCGTTCGACAACCCGCAAAGCAAAAGCGAATTGACCCTGCTCGAAGGTCGTTCGCAACAACGGCGCGCAGAATTGGCGGCAGTCACCGCGCAGTTGAAGCGCACCAAAGTGCTGTCGCCGAGAGGCGGCGTTGCGGTGTTCAGTGATCCCAATGACTGGCTGGGCAAACCGGTGGTGACTGGCGAACGCATCATGCAAGTCGCTGATCCGACGCAGCCGGCGATGCTGATTCAACTGGCCGTAGCCGACGCGATCGCGCTGGAACCGGGCGCCGAAGTCACGCTGTTTTTGACCGCTTACCCGCTGACGCCGCTCAAGGGCAAGATCCTTGAAACCAGCTATCAGGCACGGCCGAGTGACGAAGGCGTGGTCGCCTATCGCTTGCTGGCGAGCATCGACGGCGCACCGGAACACGCGCGACTGGGCTTGCACGGCACCGCGAAACTGTACGGCGGGCGAGTGATGCTCGGTTATTACTTGCTGCGTCGACCACTGGCGACAATGCGGGCGTGGAGTGGCTGGTAATGCTCGATCCGGCCGATCTGCCCCTGCCCCCGCTGCGTGAAGACCTGCGCCTGAGCGAGGCTGCCGATGGCAGCAACGGTGAACCGGCGTGGGTGATTCAAGACACGGTGATCAATCGTTTCTACCGCATCGGCTGGCTGGAATTCGAGTGCCTGCTGCGTTGGGGCCAATCGCCCCGGCAGATCAGCGAGCAGATAGCTGAAGGCACGGCACTGAAACCCGACGTCGAACAGATTCTCGATTTCCGCCAGTTTCTTGAACAGCATCAGCTGCTGCGTGCCGGCCCGGCGGCGCTGGAAAAGCTTAAAGCCAAAGGCGAAGAAGGTGGCTGGCTGACCTGGCGCTGGTGGCTGCACCATTACCTGTTTTTCCGCATTCCGCTGCTGCGCCCGCAACAACATTTACAGCATCTGGCGAAGGCGCTGGGCTGGCTGTTTCATCCGCTCACCGGCATGCTCGTGCTCGGTTTGAGCCTGCTCGGCATCGTTCTGGTGTTGCAGCAGTGGGACACGTTTACCAGCGCGGTGGTCGAGTCGTTTTCCACCGAAGGCCTGTTGAGTTTTGCCTTGGCGTTGATCGTCGCCAAGACTCTGCATGAACTCGGCCATGCCTTGGTCGCGACGCGGCTGGGCTTACGCGTCGGGCACATGGGCATCGCGTTTGTGGTGATGTGGCCGATGCTCTATACCGACACCGGCGAGAGCTGGAAACTCAGCCGTTCGCGGCAGCGTCTGGCGATTGCCTCGGCGGGGATCATCACCGAATTGTCACTGGCCGGTCTGTCGACGTTGGGCTGGGCGGTGTGCGATCCGGGGGCGCTGCGCAATGCCCTGCTGTATCTGGCGACCACCAGTTGGTTGCTGTCGCTGGCGTTGAATGCCAGTCCGTTCATGCGTTTTGACGGCTACTTCATTCTTTCCGATTTACTTGATTTCCCCAATCTGCATGAGCGTGCGTCGGCACTGGCGCGGGTGACGTTGCGGCGCAATCTGCTCGGTTTGCGCGAGGACTGGCCGGAGACGTTTCCGACCGGTCAGCGGCGACTGTTAGTGACGTTTGCGATCTTCACCTGGATATACCGTCTGGTGCTGTTTCTGGGGATCGCGCTGGCGGTCTATCTGTTCTTCTTCAAGGTCTTGGGGATTTTCCTGTTCATGGTCGAACTGTCGTGGTTTATCGCCCTGCCCGTCATGCGCGAACTCGGTCACTGGTGGAAGCACCGTGCGGCGGTACCGAGCCGGCGCAAGGTGCAACTGTATCTGGTGTTGCTGGCGATTCTGGCGGGTTTGGCGATCCCTTGGCGCACGCAGATCGATGCGGTGGGTGTGGCGCGGGCCGAGCATCAGATGCGCGTCTATGCGCCCTACCCGGCGCGGTTGCAATCGATTCACGCCGATGGCCCGGTCGAGGCTGGCACCAATCTGGTGGTGCTGGATGAGCCGGACATCGCCTCGCGGGTACGCAGCAGTGAAGCCAATGCACGTAGCTATGAAGCGCGGCTGTCCGGGCTGATCGCCGATCCTGGTGGTTTGGCTGAAGATGCCGTGACCCGTCAGCGTCTCAACGTGCAATTCGAAGAAGCCCGCGCGGCCCGCTCGGAAATCGCCCGGCTGAATCTGCAAACACCGTTTGCCGGGGTGTGGCTGGACGTCAACCCGGACTGGAAACCGGGGCAATGGGTCGGTCGTCAAGAGTCGCTGGGCATGCTGGTTGACCCGCGCAGCTGGCAGGTGGATGCGTATGTCGCGCAGGATCAAGTGCACCGCATGGCCATCGGCGACCACGTACGCTTCTACCCCGACGGCCAGACCACGCCACGTAGCGGCCGTGTCCTGCAAATCGGCAGCACCCGCGCGAGCCAGTTGTCCCACCGCATGCTCTCGTCACGCTTCGGCGGCCCGGTACCCACCACGACTGCCGAGCACTCGTTGATCCCGAGCAGCGCGTTGTTTCAGGTACTGATCCAACTCGACGAACCCATGCCCACCCTTCGCGAAACCCGTGGGCATCTGAAAATCGAAGGCGAACGGCGCAGTTTGCTGGCCGATGGTGCAACGCATGTATTGGCGGTGCTAATGCGCGAAAGTGGCTTCTAACCCCCAAGCTCTCAGTCCATCCCCCTCACCACAAGCAAAGGCTGTCCTCCAGACACACCCCCAACCCTTGAGAACACATCCAACCCTGTGGCGAGGGGATTTATCCCCGATGGGCTGCGAAGCGGCCCCAAAACCTGCAATCCCGGTACATCAGACACACCGCATGCACTGGATTCACGACTGCTACGCAGCCGGTCGGGGATAAATCCCCTCACCACAGGGGAATGGGGGTCACCTCAGAAAACTGCACTTCTGCGAAACCCAGCCAGCCATCAACCCCATTTCAACTGACACACCACAAACCCATTCCAACTGACACACTACAAACCCTGTGGCGAGGGGATTTATCCCCGATGGACTGCGAAGCGGCCCCAAAACCTGCAGTCCCGGTACACCAGACACACCGCATGCAATGGCTTCACGACTGCTGCGCAGCCGGTCGGGGATAAATCCCCTCACCACAGGGGAATGGGGGTCACCTCAGAAAACTGCACTTCTGCGAAACCCAGCCAGCCATCAACCCCATTTCAACTGACACACCACAAACCCATATCAACCGACACATCACAACCCCATCCCAACTGACACACCACCAACCCTGTGGCGAGGGGATTTATCCCCGATGGGCTGCGAAGCAGCCCCAAAACCTACAATCCCGGTACATCAGACACACCGCATGCAATGGCTTCACGACTGCTGCGCAGCCGGTCGGGGATAAATCCCCTCACCACAGGGGAATGGGGGTCACCTCAGAAAGCTGCACTTCTGCGAAACCCAGCCAGCCATCAACCCCATTTCAACTGACACACCACAAACCCTGTGGCGAGGGGATTTATCCCCGCTGGGCTGCGAAGCGGCCCCAAAACCTACAATCCCGATACATCAGACACACCGCATGCACTGGATTCACGACTGCTGCGCAGCCGAACGGGGATAAATCCCCTCACCACAAGGAGAGCTGGGTTACTCAGAAAAATCTGCACTTCTGCTGACCCCAGCCAGCCATCAAATTCAATTCCACTGACACATCACAGGGAATGGGGAGCTTCAAGGTGGTGTGTAGGTAGCTCCGGGGAAATTCAGCCAGCCACCACAAAGATAATGATCGGCCCGCACACCGCCAGCAGCACATTGGAAATTGCATAACACACGGTGAAGCCAATCACCGGTGTATTGCTGCCAGACTGCTCAATGATCTTGTTCATCGAAGCCGCCTCTGTCTGTGCCCCGGCCAATGCGCCAAAAAGAATCATCGGGTGCAAGCGCAGCACGTAGCGACCGAAGTACAGTGCCACCAGCGGCGGCACAATCGTTACCACGGCGCCGGACAGCAACAACGCCAACCCTTGCTCTTTCATCGCCGCAAACGCCGCTGGCCCTGCAAGCAAGCCGACCACCGCACCAAACGCGGTCAGGCCGAACTCGGAAAACGCCCATTGCGCCGCCGGTGGCAACGCGCCGATTTCCGGGTGGCGCGAGTTGTACCAGCCAATCACCAATGCCGCGACCAACACCCCGCCGCCAATACCCAGCTCCACCGGGATCATGCCGATATGCGTCGACAGCAAGCCGATCAACGAGCCCACGACCATCCCCAGCGTGTGCATGGCGATGTCACTTTTGTAATTGTTCTTGCGAATGCGCCCCAGCCGTTTGGCGATCATTTCGACGCTGGCGGTGCGCCCGGTCAACGTAATCACATCCCCCCGGCGCAACACAGTGTTCGGCAGCAACGGCAAGTCATAGCCCTGACGCGTGATGTTGTTGACGAAGCAGCCCAGGCGCTTTTCATTGGCTAAACGGCTTTTCGCCTGATGAATCGTCTTGCCGGCGAACTCCGCCGAGGTCAGCACAATGTCCACCTCACGGGTCGGAAACGACAGCGATTCCGGATGATCGATCTCTGGCCCGACCCAATGGCTCAGCGTGCCCACCGCGTCGCGCAAGGCATACACACCGACCACATCCCCCGCCATCAACACAAAATTTTCATCGCGCTCGATCACCTGCCCGGCCCGCACCACCCGCTCGACCGTCAGCGATTCGTGCAGCTTTTCGATGTCGATGATCCGCTGCCCATCGGCCTGGCCGTTACTCGCCACCTGATGCGCACGCACAACGATCCTCGTGTACGGCACAGTGATCGCCTCCTCTTCCTTGGCGATGCCCAGTTCCAGCTCCAGTTCACGCGCCGATTCGCGCAGATTCACACCGAGCAACTTAGGCGCAATGCTGCCGACAAACACGATCAAACCGATGGTGCCGAACAGATAAGTGATCGCGTAGGCAATCGCCATGTGGCTGTTGAGTTTCGCCACGGCTGCCGCGTCGAGATTCAACTGATTGATCGCGCTGGTCGCGGTGCCCATGATCGCCGTATCGGTGAGCGCACCGGCACCGAGTCCGGCGGTGAAACCGGCGTCGAAATCAAACAGCCAATACATCGCCAGAATCGCCACCAATGCCGTTGCACACAGCACCACCGACAACAACACCAGTTTCAGCGTGCCGCGATTGAGGCTGCCGAAAAACTCCGGCCCGCTCTTGAAGCCGACGGCGTAGATGAACATCACGAAGAACACCGACTTCAAACCCGTCGGCACTTCCAGACCGATCTGGCCGATCAGCAACCCCATCAACAGCGCGCCGGCCACCGAGCCCAAATGAAAGCTGCCGATGTGAATGCGCCCGACAAACACGCCCAGCGCGATCGCCAGAAACACGGCGATTTCCGGATCAGCGCGTAACGCGTGAAGGACAAAATCGAGCATGGTGCGGACTCCCTTGCAGCGACGGTCACTGATCCTTCGGTTCTTGCGCCGGCGAGGTAAACCACTTCTCTCGCGGCACCCACTTCTCGGCCTGCGGATCGCCCAGATAATGCGGCGACATGATCTGCACGCCGTACTCGTTGAACACGTCCTGAATATTGGCGTGGAGCATGCTCAACAGCACCGCGCGTGGCCGTGGCTGACTCGGAATCGCCTGCGCCACCAATCGGTACTCGGGATAGAAATCCGACAGCGCGGTTTGAAACACCTGCGCCGCCGGGTCTTCGAGAATCCCCGGCGTGCGTTTGGCCGCTTCCAGCAGCATCGCTTCGACCTGCCGCCACGGTGTGTCGTAGCCGATGGTCACCACCGTGTCGACCACGTAACCCGGGCCTTGCACGGTGCGCGAGTAGTTCTTGGTCACCGTACCGGTGATCAGTGAATTGGGCAGCGTCAGCACTTCACCAAGCCCCGTGCGAATACGTGTGGTGAACATGCCCAGCTCGGTGACCGTACCCTCGTATTCGCCGATTTTGACGAACTCGCCCGGGCGCAATGTGCGGGTATACGTGAGGATTAACCCTGCCGCTGCCTGCCCCACCACGCTGGTCGCACCGAGGGAAATCATCAGACCGATCAACACCGACAAGCCCTTGAACGCATCGGTACCGGCGCCGGGCAGATACGGATAAGCCATCGCCAGCGCAAACAACCAGATCGCCAGCGACGTCAGCCGCTGAGTCGGTTGCAGGGTTTCGTGATTGAGCCAACTGAACGTGCCCGGCGTCGACATGCGCCGCAGCATGCGCCGGGTAAACGCGGTAGCGCCGCGCGCAATAAAGAAAATCGCCAACGCCACGCCCAATCCCGGGACGGCGCCAACGATGCCTTGCAGCAGATAGTCGGCGAGTTCGAACAGGTAGTTGTTGAGGCTTTCACCCCAAGGCCGGGTGTAGGGAAACCGCGACAGGACAAAGCCCAACCACTCATAGGTCAGCAGCAAAATCACCAGCCAGCGCAGCACCAACAGTAAACGGCTGACCAAGGGATAAAGGAAATTGGCGTCGATGACCTGCACCCGCCCGACCTTCAACGCCTTGGTGTGGCGATCCATCAGTTCGGGGAGTTTTCTCAGCAAGCGCCGGCGCATCCAGGCCAGCGCCCACAACAACGCGACATAGATGACAGTGGCCACCGCCGCCAAGGCCAGCGACCTGATGATCAGATCCATGCTGCGCGCTTCACGGGTCTCGGAGACGACCTGACGCAGTTTTTCAGCCGCACCTTCGGCGGCCTGCTGCACCGAGGAATATTGCAGGCTGTCGACATCGTTGGGTGAAACGATGAATGCCCGTTTGTTGCCGAGCAGCACCATGTAACTGTTCTGGATCGAATCGATGCTGATGTTCAGTTCGGCGTCTTCATCGAGCGCTTCACTGATGACCATTTTCGCCCGTTTGACCCGCGAGGCCGGCGCCTCGCCCAGAATGGTTGCGCGAAACAGCATGATGCTGCGATTCGCGACCTTGAGCTCTACCGCATCATTTTCCGCTTTTTCCGCAGCGTCGAGCGCCCAGCCAGCCCCCGTCCAGAGCATCGCGAAAACCACTATTAATACAGCCAGCAGCTTGCTTCGCATGCGCCTTTTTCCTTACGCCACAGTTGTTTGTGAGGGATACGTAAGGCAGCGTAGTTGAGCGATGAACGGTTGTCAGATTTCCACAGTCGACAGTTGTTGTGCCCGCCAGTTTCTGGGCGAAACACCCGTCCATTGTTTGAAGTGACGGCTGAACACCGAGACGTCGGCGTAGCCCAGATTCAGCGCCAGATCGGTGATGCTGGTCTTGTCCAGCAGCAAGTTTTGCCTGGCGATATCAAGGCGCGTGTCCTGCAGCAGGCGACTGAAACTGATGTTTTCGGCTTTAAGGCGTTTTTGCAGAACACGTGGCTGCAGCCCCAGCGAGTGACTGACCGCATCGATATTGCATTCGCCGGTGTTGAGCAGACTGCCGATCAGATGGCAAACCTGCGCCTTGAGGTTGTCGGGGTATTGGGTTTTGAGCAATTGCATGCGGTTGTTCCAGTGTTCGCGCATCAAAACCTCATCGGCGAGCGGCGCGCGTTTGAGGTAATCGAAAGGAAAACTGACACCGTCGAAGCTGCTGTCGAAACGGACTTTTCCGTAGACGTCGGCAAATGACCAACCCGGGTTTTTCAAGATGCCTTGCTGCAAGTGCAAACGAATCTGCGGGCTGTCGGCGCCCGTGAGAATCTTCACCGCGTTGAACAGGTGCGCGCCGCTGAGCTGCCTCAGTTGCTGCAGGCCGAGGTCATTGGTGAAGTCGAACTTGAACCTGATTTCGGCACGCTCGCCCCGTCGACTGACTTCAAGGTGCAAGCCACTGGCGTGCAGGTACAAGTATTGGCGGGCGAAATTCAATGCCTCGCCCACGGTGGGTTGGCGACTGCCGGACAGGGCCACGTCGCCAATGGCGAGCAGATTCTGTCTTGATGCCAGCCGCAAACCGAACAGCGGTTCCTGACAATGACGTGCGGTGTCATCCAGCAGGTCTGCGGTTTTTTCATACGACAGATAACTGTTCGGTTCGCGCAATTGCGCCACCACCATGCCGCCATCGCGCAGCAGACTTACCGGGTTGTGACCCAGTTCGGTCACTAGCGCGCTGTAGCCCTCGATGGCACCGCTGCGTAACAGAAACATTGCCTGCATCCTTAGCCGTAAAAAAAGTGATGGATCAGCTACTAACCGTGGGCGCTCAAGGGGTATGTTCCTCAACGGTCTGCGTCAATGGCGTGACGGCTTCGGCAGGTTGATACACCCAGCCAATAAACAGCTCGTAGCCGATCGCCAGAATCACCGGCCCCGTGAACAAGCCGATGATGCCACTGGTGATCATCCCGCCGAGCGCGCCGATCAACACCACCGGCATCGGCACGGCCACACCGCGCCCTAGCAGCATCGGTTTGAGGACGTTGTCAGAAAGCCCGGCGATGATCATCCAGATCGCAAAAATAATCGTGCTGGCACTGACACCGCCCTGAGCGAATGCATAGATCACCACCGGCAGCGTGATCAGCAGAACCGGCAATTGCATGATGCCCAGCAGCAACACCAGTAGCGCCAGCACGCCGGCTGCCGGAATGCCCATGATCACCAGCGCCACACCGATCAACAGCATCTGAATGAACGCAATCCCGACCACACCCTGCGCCACGGCACGAATCGTCGCGGTACACAGTTCGGCAATCTGCGGCCCGCGCACCGGTCCGGAGACACGACTGGTGATTGCGACGGCTGTCCGCTGACCGCGCTCGCCGTTTTTCATGATCAGCCCGGCGAAAATCAGCGCAAGGATAAACACCACAATGCCGGTGCCGACGCCGGCTACCTGGTGCAGCGCAACCTTGCTCCAGTCTTTCAGATGTGGGGCGACCTGGTGAAAGGCCCAACTCAAATCCTGCGAGGCGTGCAGCCAGATGCCATACAACGGCGCACCGATCAGTGGCCAGTTTTCGACGTTGGCCGGTGGCGGCGGAATTTCGAACTGACCATTCTCCACCGCGTGGATGCCGGTTTGCACCGAGTCCGCCACCGAGGCACCCAGCAAGCTTAACGGCAGCATCAGGATCACCAGCCCGAGAATCACCAGAATCACTGCCGCCCAGCCGTTACGCCCACCCAGCTTGGCGCCGAGCATCTGGTTCAGTGGGTAGAGGGTGACCGCGAGTATCAGCGACCAGAGCATCACGTTGAGAAATGGATGAAAGATGTCGTAGCAGAACAGCACCAGAACCGTGATCAAGCCGGCGCGTATCAACACGTCCAGTAACGCCCTTGAGCTGTTGAACGTGAGCAGCGGTTTCTCTTCCATCGTGGTTCTCCTGAGAAGCACCCATTGCGGGATGTCGGTTGGCTCAGCCTAGAACACAACGGCCGGGCCCAGCCGTTTTTACGCATGATTTAGCGGCCAGAGGCTTGCCCGGGCGCGGCAGAACTTATTGCGCAGCGCCTGACCCGTCAATGCCACGTTCGTGATCCATCAACCTTTGTTCGCGAAAAATCAAGTTGCTTATTTGCTTGCTGCGTAACCTTGATGGACTTGCTGAATCGCTTCTCCCGCGATTGAAAAACAACCGCCAATCGCAGCCTTCGCAACGTCTTTCCCTCAGCCGCCCCCTCTCTCATCAAGGAAAGGGCCGCGCCGTACAGGAATATCAAACAGATGAATTTCACAGAGATTTGGCTCAATGTTGAGCAGTTCTGGCGCTCGCTGGACAATCATCCTTACGTGAACGCCACGCTGACATTGCTGGTGCTGGTGTTCGTCGCGCTGCTGTTGGGGCGTCTGGGTCGCTTTCTGATCCAGCAAGGCGTCCGGTTGCTCGGGCGTCAGGCGTCGATGCGCTGGATCAACGATCTGCACAACAACAAAGTGTTTCTGCGCCTCGGGCAAATCATCCCGTCGCTGATCGTCCAGTTCGGTTTGAACATCATTCCGGGGTTAAGCCCAAAGCTGCAAACCATCCTGGGTGACATCGCACTGGCCTTTACCCTGTTGTCGCTGGTGATGGCTATCGGCGCCGTGCTCGACACCCTACTGGTCATCTATGCGCGCACCGAACATGCGCGCACCCGCTCGATCAAGGGTTATGTGCAACTGGCGAAAATGCTGTTGTACGTGCTCGGCGCCATCATCATTGTCGCCATTCTGATCAACCGCTCGCCGCTGTTGCTGCTGTCGGGGCTTGGCGCGATGTCGGCGGTGATCCTGTTGGTCTACAAGGACACCCTGTTGTCGTTTGTCGCCAGTGTGCAGTTGACCAGCAACGACATGCTGCGCGTGGGTGACTGGATCGAAATGCCGCAACTGGGTGCCGATGGCGACGTGGTCGACATCACGTTGCACACGGTCAAGGTGCAGAATTTCGACAAGACCATTGTCTCGATTCCGACCTGGCGCTTGATGTCCGACTCGTTCAAGAACTGGCGTGGCATGCAGCAGGCCGGTGGCCGACGGATCATGCGTGACGTGCACATTGATTCCGGTGGCGTGCGCTTCCTGACGGACGAGGAAGAACATCACCTGAGTCAGGTCAGCCTGTTGAGCGCCTATCTGGCGCGCAAACTGCCTGAACTCAAGCACTGGAACGAAGCGCAGGGCAATGTCGCGGCGCTCTCGGCCAATCGTCGCCGCATGACCAATCTCGGCACCTTCCGCGCCTTCGCCCAGGCCTATCTGGACAGCCATCCTTCGATTGCGCGAAACATGACCTGCATGGTGCGTCAGATGCAATCCACCGCTCAGGGTGTGCCGCTGCAGATCTATTGCTTCACGCAAACCACCGTTTGGGCGGACTACGAGCGCATTCAGGCGGATATTTTCGATTACCTGCTGGCCGTATTGCCCGAGTTCGGCCTGAGCCTGTACCAGCAACCGAGCGGTAAGGACTTGCGCGGTGTATTCCCGATGGCTGATGCGATCGTTTGAAACATTGAGCTTGCTCGCGAAAGCGTTGTGTCCGTGACGGCGATGGTGAATGAAATGACGCCTTCGCGAGCAAGCCCGGCTCCTGCAATTCTGCGGTGAAATACATTAGGGACTGACTTACTGACGATACATCCGCCTGGAGACTGGTGCGCGGGCCGATTCCCGTCTAAAACTGATGCACGTCCCTATGTATAAGGAAGTTACGGATGAGATCCACGCACTCACTGTTGATTCTTGCACTGGCCGGCTGCAGCGGGCAGGCATTGGCAGGTGGCATTCAGTTGTATGAAGCAGGACAGGAAGGGGCCGGGCTGGCAAATGCCGGGTCGGCGGCGCAGGCCACCGACCCAAGCGTGATGATGAACAACCCGGCGGGCATCGCGGCGCTCAAGGGCACGCAGGTCAGTCTGACCGGTCAGGCGCTGTTTGGCGGCATCAAGTTTGATCGCGACGGCAACAATGACTTCGCCGGCAACGAGGGCGGCAATCCGCTGCCTTTCCTGCCGGGCACCAGTCTGTTCATCAGTCATGAGGTCAATGACCGCGCCAGTATCGGTTTCGGCATGTACGGCAATTTTGGCCTGAGCGTGAAGTACGACGATGACTGGGCCGGCCGGTATTTCACTCAGGAAGCGACGCTGATCGGCATCTCGTTGCAACCGACCTTCGCTTACAAGATCACCGATGACCTTTCGATGGGTATCGGCCCGCGGCTGGTCTACGGCTACTACTACACAAAAATAGCCATCGACAATAACGCGCTCCTGCCCGGCACGCCGTTCCAGCAGGATGGCAACGTGCAATACAAAGACACCGACACCGGCACCGGGATCAACCTCGGCCTGCGCTATCAACTGGATCCGCGCACCACCGTGGGCCTGGCGTATACCAGCAAGGTCAAACTGGAATTCAAGGATTCGCCCTCGGTGCACGGCATTCGCAATCCGCTGCTCAATTTCGCGTTTTCCCGGGCCAACGTCGACGATCTGGAAATCGACATGAACATCCCGCAAACCGCAACCTTGAGCGTTGCCCACCAGTTGAACGAGCAGTGGACATTATTGGGTTCCGTTGACTGGCAGGACTGGAGCGATTTTGCCGACATCGGCGTTTCGGTGGATACCGCCGGTGCCGACGTGTCGCGTTCGGTCAACCGTAAATATCAGGACACCTGGCACCTGTCGCTCGGTGCGCAAAATCAGCTCACGCCGAAACTGCGCTGGAACATGGGCGTGGGCTACGACAGCTCGGCGGTGAAAGACAAGGATCGCACCGTCGACAACCCGATGGCCGAAGCCTGGCGGCTGGCAACCGGCATCAGCTACAAGATGACCGAAGACATGGACATCAACCTCAACTACACCCTGGTATGGCTCGGTGACATGGACGTTGAACAGACCAAACGCAATGGCCAGTCGCTGTCGGGCAGCTACCCCAACGCCCTCCTTCATATCGTTGGCGGCGGTGCGACCTGGCGTTTCTGATCGACATTGGCCGTCGATGAACTAGCCTGTTTGCATGGAGCTTTCAGTTCGCCCGGCACTGCCTTTTGAAGCTCGCCACGAAATAATTCAGTGAACGCTGAATTATTTCGTATCGCCATGTATCTGAACCCAAAGCGCAATGCCATCAAACAGATAGCACCGATTCAGATCAGGTACAGGGAAACCGCCCATGAAATCCAATGAACAAAGCGTCAGTCCAATCAGACTGAAAGACATCACCATTGTCGACGACGCAAAAATGCGCAAAGCGATTACCGCCGCTGCGCTTGGCAACGCCATGGAATGGTTCGACTTTGGCGTGTACGGCTTCGTCGCCTACGTCCTCGGCAAAGTGTTCTTCCCCGGCGCCGACCCCGGCACACAGATGATCGCCGCGTTGGCGACGTTCTCCGTGCCCTTCCTCATCCGTCCGCTGGGCGGCCTGTTTTTCGGCAGGCTAGGCGATAAGTACGGGCGACAGAAAGTCCTCGCCGCGACCATCGTGATCATGTCGCTGAGCACCTTCGCCATCGGTTTGATTCCCTCTTATGCGTCGATCGGCATTTGGGCGCCGATCCTGCTGTTGCTGGCGAAAATGGCTCAAGGCTTCTCGGTCGGCGGTGAATACACCGGCGCCTCGATCTTCGTCGCCGAATACGCGCCGGATCGCAAACGCGGCTTCCTCGGCAGTTGGCTGGACTTTGGCTCCATCGCCGGTTTTGTTCTCGGTGCCGGTGTCGTCGTGCTGATTTCCTCGACACTCGGCGAAGAGCAGTTTGAATCCTGGGGCTGGCGCCTGCCGTTCTTCCTCGCCCTGCCCCTGGGCATGATCGGCCTCTACCTGCGCCACGCACTGGAAGAAACACCGGCGTTCCAGCAGCACGTCGAGAAACTCGAACAAGGCGACCGCGAAGGCCTCGCCGATGGCCCGAAAGTCTCGTTCAAGGAAGTCGCCACCAAGTACTGGCGCAGCCTGATGACCTGCGTCGGCGTGGTGGTCGTGACCAACGTCACCTACTACATGCTGCTGACGTACATGCCGAGCTACCTGTCGCACAACCTGCACTACAGCGAAAACCGTGGCGTGCTGATCATCATCGCGATCATGGTCGGCATGCTGTTTGTGCAACCGGCGATTGGTTTTATCAGCGACAAGATCGGCCGCAAACCCTTCATCGTCGTCGGCAGTATCGGCCTGTTCATTCTGGCGATTCCGGCGTTCATGCTGATCAACAGCGGCAAGATCGGCCTGATCTTCTCCGGCCTGCTGATGCTCGCGGTGCTGCTCAACTTCTTCATCGGCGTCATGGCCTCGACCCTGCCGGCGATGTTCCCTACGCACATTCGCTATAGCGCTTTGGCCGCTGCTTTCAATATCTCCGTGCTGATCGCCGGTTTGACCCCGACCATCGTCGCCTGGCTGGTCGAAAGCACCAACGACTTGTACATGCCGGCTTACTACCTGATGGTCATCGCCGTGGTCGGCCTGTTCACCGGCGTCACCATGAAAGAAACCGCCAACCAACCGCTACGCGGCGCGGCCCCGGCGGCTTCGGATCTGGCGGAGGCGAAGGAGCTGTTGAAAGAGCATCACGACAACATTGAGCAGAAGATTGAAGACATTGATGCCGAGATTGCTGAGCTGGAGGCGAAGCGCAAGAACCTGGTGCAGCAGCATCCGCGGATTAATGAGTGAGGTTGGTTTCTAGGGGTGGGGGCATATCCGTTGCTGCGGTGATGGCTGCTGGCGGTTTCGCTCTTACAGCGACTCACTTTTCCAGACGCCGGAGTGCCGGCCCAGCGAAAAGTAAGCAAAAGGCTTTCGCCCCGGCGTACGGCACTTCGCTGAGGCTCAGTGTTCCCTCGCTACGGTGTCCATCCGGGGACATCGCCTACGGTTTGCTTCGCTGCACCTCCTCTCGATGTGTGCGGCTACGCCGCACGGCGCTACGCGCCTGATCCCCGGATGGACACCTACGCTCGGCCTGCCGAAGGGGCTTTAGATCAAAAGCCAGATCAAGATCAAAGGCCCCTCACCCTAGCCCTCTCCCGGAGGGAGAGGGGACTGATTGCGTGGAATGGAAGAGGTACGCCGACGTGAAAGACCGAGTCGAACGCATATCTTGAAAATCCCACCAATCGGCCCCCTCTCCCTCCCGGAGGGAGAGGGGACTGATTGCGTGGATTGGGAGAGGTACGCCGACGTGGATTACCGAATCGAACACACATTTTAAAAAGCCCACCAATCGGCTCCCTCTCCCTCGGGAGAGGGCTGGGGTGAGGGGCGAAAACACCACAAAAACCAAAGCCAAGCACGCCCCGCCCTTCACCACTCAATAGGCCGAGTGTCAGCTCGCCTGCTCTTGATCTTGACTCACCGGCCCGTCGGCAGGCTGAGCGGAGGGATTGATCCGGGGGTGGGAGCGTAGCGACCGTTTGGCGCAGCCAAACACAGCGAGAGGAGGTGCAGCGAAGCAAACCGTAGGCGCTGCCCCCCGGATCAATCCCGCAGCGAAGGAACCCGAGCCCCAGCGAGGGCCGAACGTCAGGGCAAAGCCTTTTCGGTTACCTTTTCGGCGTTTGGAAAAGGTGACTCGCCGTAAGGGCGAAACCCTAATCAGCCCCACCCGCAGCAACGGATATGCCCCCAATCACCCAGACAACATCCCATGACACATCAACCCCAACACACTCCGCATATGCCGCGAATGCGCCTCCCGATCCGGCGTCACCTCAGTCGCCAACCGAATAAACGCCACATTCGCATACTGATTAAACACCGTCGCCGCCACATCAATATCAACCGAGTCGCGAATCCTGCCAACTCCCTGAAAATGCACGAGCAGCGCCTTGGTCTCCTCAATCACCGCCGCATTCCAAGGATCAAGCGCCCGAGCCAATTCCCCGGTAAACAAAAACGGCGCCAACTCCCGCCACAGTGAAGCCGGCATAGCCTCCAACTGGTAATGCGTCATCAACCCCTCAAACGCACACAACGCCTCCAGCGGATCACTGTCGTCATCAAGACGGGCCCGCGAATCGCGCATGGCTTTTTCGTCAGGCTGCTTCAGCAACGCCAACAAAATCTCCTGCTTGCCGCCGAAATAATTCACCACCGTCGGCGCCGACACCCCGGCCTGCACCGCGATCTGATCCAGCGTCGTCGCCGCAAACCCGTTGGTCTTGAACAGCTCCAGCGCCGCCTCGGCAATCACCTGCCGGCGCTGTTCCTTTTGCCGCTCTCGAAGTCCGCTCATGTTGCCTCTGATGATACTTGCCAATGACCCTCAGCCTACGGCGATATTTTTTCACCGACAAATATTTTCTTTACAAAAATATTTTTAGGTGACAAAACTTTACTCGTGCAGCGCGGCAACGAACGCACTCACCCGCCCTTTTCTCTGGAGATCCGCCATGTCCGCCGAATTCGATTCGACCCGCAGTACCAGCGATTACCAAGCCGCCGATGCCGCACACCACATTCACGCGTTCGTCGACCAAAAGGCCCTCAACGAAGAAGGCCCACGGGTGATGGTCAGCGGTGATCGCCTGGCGCTGTGGGACAACGATGGCAATCGCTACCTCGACGGCATGTCTGGCCTGTGGTGCACCAACCTCGGCTACGGCCGCAAGGATCTGGCCGCCGCCGCGACCGCGCAGTTGGAACAGCTGCCCTACTACAACATGTTCTTCCACACGACCCACCCGGCGGTGATCGAACTGTCCGAGCTGCTCTTCAGCCTGCTACCCAAGCACTACAGCCACGCGATCTACACCAACTCCGGCTCCGAAGCCAACGAAGTGCTGATCCGCACCGTGCGCAAGTTCTGGCAAGTGATGGGCAAGCCCGAAAAGAAAATCATGATCGGCCGCTGGAACGGCTACCACGGCTCGACGCTGGCGGCGACGGCGCTGGGCGGCATGAAGTTCATGCACGAAATGGGCGGCACCATTCCTGACGTCGCACACATCGACGAGCCGTACTGGTTTGCCCACGAAGGCAACCTCAGCCCGGAAGAGTTCGGCCTGCAAGCCGCGCGACAACTGGAAGACAAGATTCTCGAACTGGGCGCCGACAAGGTCGCCGCTTTCGTCGCCGAACCGTTCCAGGGCGCGGGCGGCATGATCATTCCGCCGGCTACTTACTGGCCAGAAATCCAGCAAATCTGCCGCAAGTACGACGTGTTGCTGTGCGCCGACGAAGTGATCGGCGGGTTCGGCCGCACCGGCGAATGGTTCGCGCATCAGACCTTCGGTTTCGAGCCCGACACCCTGTCGATCGCCAAGGGCCTGACCTCCGGTTACATCCCTATGGGCGGTCTGATTCTGTCGCGGCGTATGGCCGATGCACTGGTTGAGAAAGGTGGCGTGTTCGCCCACGGCCTGACTTATTCCGGGCACCCGGTGGCGGCTGCCGTAGCGATTGCCAACCTCAAGGCGTTGCGCGATGAAGGCGTGGTCGCTCAGGTGAAAGCTGATACCGGGCCGTATCTGCAAAATTGCTTGCGCGAGGTGTTTGGTAATCACCCGTTGATCGGCGAGATTCAGGGCGTCGGCCTGGTGGCCGCGTTGCAGTTTGCTGAAGACAAGGCCAGCCGCAAGCGCTTTGCCAATGAGAACGACATGGCCTGGCGTTGCCGCACGATTGGCTTCGAAGAAGGCTTGATCATCCGCTCGACACTGGGCCGGATGATCATGGCGCCGGCGCTGGTAGCGACCCGGGCGGAGCTGGATGAGTTGATCGACAAGACCCGCATCGCCGTAGATCGCACGGCGCGGGAGTACGGCGTCCTCTGATCGGCTGAAATGATGCTATCGCGAGCAGGCTCACTCCTACAGTTGGAACGCATTTCAAATGTAGGAGTGAGCCTGCTCGCGATGGGGCCAGTCGGGATGAAAATCGGT